>JAKMGR010000582.1 GCA_022424805.1 Verrucomicrobiales bacterium | reverse complement strand
CCCCAGCGCCCCCGACCCTCTCGCGGCACTGCCGGCCGCCCCGAGCACCAGCCCCGACCTGCGAGCGACGACTCGTCGGCGCCTCGCGATCGACGCTTTCCTTCGCGAATTTGCGGAGGATTCACTCGCCGCTTCGGGCGGGAATAGCGTTGCCCGCTGGACATCAGAGGAACCGAAAACCATCGCTTTTCCGACTTCAAAAGTATCGAAGGGCCGAAGAATCTTTCCCATTGCCATCGCCGCCGGTTTGGCCTTTTTGCTGGGACTGGCATTCATGTTTGTGGCATTCCGCCCGAACGTATCGCCTGCCATCGCCGCAACTGACGAACCGTCTGCCGAAGGCTTCGCCGTCCTCACTCGACTTTTTGATGCGGAATGGACGACAAATGAAGTTCGCCATGAAGGCGACACTCTGGGAGCCGAAATGTTTCAACTCGCTTTGGGAACTGCGGAAATCCAATTTTTCTCCGGAGCTACGATGACCGTCGAAGGGCCTTCTCAAATTTCTCTCAAGTCGGCGTGGGAAGCATCTTGTCTCGAAGGCGCAGTCCGCATGCAGGTCCCCCCTGCTGCGAGAGGCTTCAAGCTGCACGCGCCATCCTCCGAAATCATTGACTTGGGAACGGAGTTTGGACTTGTCGTATGGGAGGACAAAAGTCACGTCGAAGTCATAGACGGAGAAATTGCGCTTCGTCATCGCGACGAAAAGGAAACGATTCTGGAGAAAGGCGACGCTCTTGGGCTCCCCTTGGAGGGGCCTTCGGAAAAGGTGGCAAAAGGGCAGGTATCCTTCCCGGACGCCAATCGTTTTGGATCGCGAGCGATCGAGCAGAAGCAGGATGACTTCGAGCGCTGGAAGTCTCACCGAAATTCGCTGGCGAAAGATGAGCGACTGATCGCTTACTACACCTTTGATCAGGATTCGAGCCAGCCCCTTGTACCCAATCTTGCAATTCCCCGCAACCCGGAACTCGATGGCGCGACAATCCTTGCTGGACGCGTCGATGGACGATGGGCGGGCATGAAGCAGGCCCTCGAATTTCGTCGGCCCGGCTCAAGAGTTCGCGTCAATCTACCAGGAGAATTTTCTGCATTCACTTTTGTTACCTGGGTTCGCATCGACAGCCTTGATCGCTGGTACAATGCGCTGTTCATGGCTGACAGCTACGAGACCGGAGAGCCTCACTGGCAGATCCGCGAGGACGGGTCGATGATGGTTTCCGTCATGGTTGATGATTCCCGGACCAATCCAAAAAATCCGGATGGTCCACCAATTCGCTTTCAACGACTCTATTTTTCTCCGCCCATGTGGGAGCCCTCAATGAGCGGCCAATGGCTGCATCTTGCCTCTGTTTTCGATCCGGAAAACAAGCGCGTCTCTCACTATGTGAATGGCGAGCGCATTTCACGAGAAGCAATGAAGTCTGAGCATCACATCGACCAACTCCGAATTGGCAATGCGGAAATCGGAAACTGGGGCCAGCCTTTCCGGGAAGATCCCGTCTTTGCGATTCGCAATCTCAATGGACGGATGGATGAAATCGCAATCTTCAATGCTGCCCTTCAGGATAAGGAAATTGCGAGCCTGTATGAGCGAAGTCGGACGAGTCGCTGAGTCGACGGATCAAACGGGATCGCGTCGCACAGGGGCTCAAACAAACCAAACTCGCCGGTGTCGTTCGGCGAACGGTCAGCTCAGTCGAGCATGGCAAAGGGGCTTCTCTTACCACCTTTATCGCTCTACTGCGGGGACTCGACGCAGTTCGCGAACTAGAGCGAATACATCACCCCGAAAGACATGTCGTAATCGAATTGGAACTGAGCCAGGTCGCCCCCTTAAATTGAATCATTCGCAGACAGACAAACTCGTCCATCAGGCTCAAAATCGTTTCATCGCGACGAGCAACCTGCTCGTCAAAGTCACTACAGGCGTGCCATGGGATACAGAGAAAGACGACCATCATCGGCTTATCTGAAGCTGCCGCAGCTTACTTCGCTTTTGCGAGATCGTTGTATATCCAAGTGTTGTTATTCTGAAACTTGTCACGATCTTCGATCACCATTTCATCGCGCGTCTTCTTGCCGTCTGCGGTATAGGCTGAAATAGTCGTGACACTGGTGACTGAGACAAGAATAGAAAGGACTCCAAGTTTCATGAACTCGAATGGTAGGAAACGCGACTACGATTCGACGAGGGGAAGAACCTATGGCAGGCATCAATTCTCCGTCAATTCTCGTCGATCCACCTTGCGATACAGAAAGGCATCGGATGTAACAAGGGAAGTAATCAAAGCCTTCATGCTGCCTCCGCTTTCACGATAAGCCTTGTGGGCAGCCTGGAGAATGGGAGCGTCGTTCAGGGTTTCGTTGCGCCCCATCCAGAAGCGGAATGCATGACGGACGAAAACCTGCTCGACTCTTTCGCTTTCGGATAGCTTCTCGATCATTTCAATGGCATTCGCTACCGGGCCGTCGAGCGCAGGATCGCCGGAATCAATGATCTCGCCGTTGGTGTCGACAGGCTTGTCCAGTTCCGTCGTCCTATAAAGACCTGCGTGATTATACATTTCAAAGGGTAAACCAAGCGGGTCCATCTTCTCGTGGCAGGTCCAGCAGTATTTCTCACGAGTAACGCGCATGCGCTCGCGCAAGGTGTTCTTGGGCTCGTCAGGGAGCATAGCATCGACCGTGACGGGAACATCGGGAATACCGCCACCAAGAAGCCTCGTTCGAATCCAGATTCCACGGTGAATGGCGTGGTTGTCCATTGCATCGGAATGTGAGACGAGCCAACTCGGATGGGTGAGAATGCCAAGGCGTTCCCCTTCCGGCGCGGTTGCCAAGGTGCGCTCAGGCTTCATGGAACCAGTACCAAAAGACCGCCGACTCACCCGCGCGTAGACTCGCGGACCCGTCAACTCTGCCAAATCAACATTCACATTAGTCCTGTCC
>JAKMGR010000579.1 GCA_022424805.1 Verrucomicrobiales bacterium | reverse complement strand
TTTCAAAATGATTCCATCGGTCTCGCCGGTCTCGTCGCAGTTGGTTTGAAAAACTGGCAATCGGGTCAGTTTGATTCTGGAATGCGTTTGCTCAATCGCTTTGCCGAAGGTAGTCCCCCAGATGGCTACGAATGGATTACGGGACTTCAAAAACAAGTAGCTCGCTTTCGAGCGGATCAATCAGCGATCGCAGATGCTCCCAATCCATCACGATCGAGCGAGGACGCGCTCGGTGCGCAGCGGGAAAAGTTGAATACCATTCTCGGTGCCATAAAAACCAAAGGAGCTGTTCCGGACTTGATCAGAAATCGAATCGCAAGAATTGGCGAAATCGAACTGGTGATAGCCGAAGAGAAAGCGAAAGAGGAAAAACGAGCTCAAATGCTCGCGGCGGCAAAAGCTGCTGCAGATCCGAAAATGCCTGAGACAACAGGCGATCCGATCGAGGAATTGACCGAAGAGGAGGAAGGAGAGCGGAAAAATCTCCTAGCTCTCTTAACAGGGTTTGATGAGGTGGCCGACACTCTTCTTTTCTCCGGAGCAAAGGCAAAGCTGGAGGCCTTCCATCCGGCAAGTCCTGCGGGCCAAAAGTGGAAAGCGGATTTGGTCCACGCCTTCACCCAAGCTGATGCTTTCATCACCAACCTGTCCTCCAAGCTGAACAGTGGAACCTATGAAGGATGGGTGCGTCGACGAGTCGGCGTGCCTCTGGATGCAAAAATAACCCGTGCCGACACTTCGGTTTTCATCGTCGATCTCGGATTTGGCCCGAATGAAGTGGAGATAGGTGCGTTCGCGCCGGAATGGCTTCTTGAGGCCGCACTTGATGTTTTTCCGGAACCCTCCGCTGCAAATATTTCGCAGTGGGAGTCCGTGGTGTTTTTCGCATTGGCGACGGATCAGTCTGAAGAAGCTGGTCGTATTGCCGGAAGGTTGGAGAAAGTCGACGCTGACTTCGACACAAGGTGGGAGCGACTCATGGTCCTGCGCGGAAAAGGTGAGTAGAATCGCTGGAGAGGGTAGTTCCCCCTCTTGCCTCTCTACAAAACAAGGCAGAACTTGTAATCGTTCGGCGTCATTTGCGTCGTAACTTTTTTGGGAAACCACTCACTTTGAAGAAAAATTTAACTATCCTACCTGCCATGTCAGATAAAGACGACGATTCAACCAATATCCCCGATCCCCAGGAAATCACTCGCAAGCTGTCTGATTTTCTGAAGTCGAATTTTGGGGATCAAGTTTCCTTTTCCAACGTCACGGAAGGGATGAATCCTTTTGCAACGATGGAGGAACAGGGCGATGGGGAAGATCACGATCTGCGCGCCCCCCTGACAGATGTACTCGATTTCGATCTCATTCCCCGCCAGATCAAAGATCACCTCGATCGATTCGTAATCCGTCAGGACGAAGCGAAGAAGGCTCTTTCGATCGCAGTCTGCGATCACTACAATCATGTGAAGCACCGCCATCGCCTCGTGGATGAATCTCCGGAGAAGGTTGATGATCTGGAGTATGCCAAGCAGAATGTCATCATCGTGGGGCCTACGGGAGTAGGAAAAACCTACCTCGTGAAACACATCGCGGATCTCATCGGCGTGCCATTTGTGAAAGCCGATGCGACGAAGTTTTCTGAGACAGGCTATGTCGGCGCCGACGTTGATGATCTCGTGCGCGAACTTGTGCGCAAGGCAGAGGGCGATGTTGAACTGGCTGAATACGGAATCGTCTACATTGATGAAATTGATAAAATCGCCACTGCTTCGAACGTAGGCGGACGCGATGTCAGCGGTCGCGGGGTGCAGACCACTCTTCTCAAATTGATGGAGGACACCGAGGTCGCGGTGCGAAATCCGCAGGACATGCAGTCGCAGATGCAGGCGATGTTCGAAATGAGCAAGGGCGGGGGCTCGGGGCGTGACACGATCAACACACGCCACATTCTGTTTATCGTCAGTGGAGCCTTCTCTGGATTGGAAAAAATTGTCGAAAAACGAATTCGAAAGGGTGCGATTGGATTCGGAGCCGATCAGGTTATTGCCGAGAACGAATCAGCGCTCGGGGAACAGGTCTCGACACAGGACTTTATCGATTTCGGCTTCGAAGCTGAATTCATTGGGCGGCTCCCGATTCGGGTTGTCTGCGATCATCTCGAGGCGAAGGATCTTTTCGATATCATGAAAAATTCTGAAGGCAGTCTGATTCGCCAATATGAGCGCGAATTCGAAGCCTATGGAATTCGTGCCGAATTTCGAGACGAAGCGTTGCAACGCATTGCGAAAGAAGCGGAGAAGGAAAAAACTGGTGCGCGTGGACTGATGACAGTGTGTGAGCGGCTGCTGCGAAACTTCAAATTCGAGCTTCCCGGAACGACGCTTGCCGAATTGGAGATCGATGGGGAACTGGTCGACGAGCCCGGCCAAACCCTCGCCAATCTTTTGGAGAAAGCCGGTCCAGTAGGCGATTCCCGCGTCATTGGAGAGATCGCCGCCTTTCGTCGAAAATTCGAGCAGGAGCACGGTGTCCGTCTCACTTTTGAAAACGATGCGGTGGCTTGTCTCGGTGATATTGCGGAGGACCGAGGGCAGAGCGTTCTCAGGCTCTGTGAAGACCTCTTTCGGGACTACCAGTTTGGACTGAAGCTGATTCAACGGAACACGGGCCGCGGTACCTTTGCGATCCCGGCGGAGGCTCTGGCTGATCCGGATAAATATCTC
>JAKMGR010000349.1 GCA_022424805.1 Verrucomicrobiales bacterium | reverse complement strand
GATTCAACTGATGGGAAGTAATCGCACATTTTTGCGAAAATGCAACTCTCGACCTGACAGGGTTGGGTCAGGCACCTAACCCTGTCAGGTCTTCTTATTAACCCCGTCAGGTCGATTTTGTTAACCTGCAATGAATTGAAATTCCGTGGGTTAGGGGGAATGATTGAACGGAGTATCCGAACGCCTTGTCAAAGACTCCAAAGGCAATCGCCTTGACGAAATTACATTTTACGAGAACGTTCCACCTGAACTGTGAATCCTTTTTTCCAGAAAGTTTTGCTTTTGCTGACGGCTCTTTTGCTGGCATCGACTCAGAACTACTCGGCAAATTTCTGCTCCTGCGCGGGTGAAATTTTCGAATCGGTCTGCCCCTGCGTTGAAGAAATGGCGGAGGCGGATGACTGCTGCCCGAAATCTGTGGATTGCACGGAGACGATCGAATTTGACTGGGGAGACTACCTCCCGACTCAAAACGAATACCGATTTTCACTGGAAGGCGCCGATCTGGATAATCCAATCCCTTCGGTTGTCGATCAGTTGGTAATCGCACCGCCTGCGATTGCACTTGGCACTGCGGATCTTGCTCCGCCTCGTGAGCTTATTTTTCGGGAGAGTAATGTCTTCGCGAAATTTGTGAGCCTCTGGGTTTGATATCCCATCGCGTCTTCTGCGATGGAACGATTTGGCTTTCCTGCTGACTCGTCCCCGGTTCTACCCCTCACGAATTTTCTTTTTGCTATGACATGTCTCTTTCTGATCTAACAACTTTATCTGATTCTAACACAACAACTATCAATTCCTCCCACGCTCGGCGTCGGGGATTGCCAGCCTGGGTTCTACCGGCTGCATTGTTGATCGGCTTCGGTATCGTATTCCTTCTTCTTTTCGGGAAGCGCCTTCTTCCTGCCCACCCAGTAAGGGTCGCCCCGGTGATCACAGTTCGTCTCCAAGCTGAGGATCAAGGCGAATCGGGCGAGACTGCTTCTGTCTCGAAAGAAATACAAAAATTGGCGGGGAAAGGCTCTTTGCTGTTTCAGGCTTCCGGTTGGGTCGAGCCGGATCCATACATTATTGAGGTCCCGGTTTTGGTAAGCGGTATTGTCGAAACCGTCGAAGTCCTCGAAGGCGAAACGGTGAAAAAAGGACAAGTCCTCGCAACTCTCGTCGATGAGGAGGCGCAACTCGATTACGAGGAAGCAGCGCAGGCGATTAATACATTGGAGAAACAGATCGACGCTCATTGCCACCGGATCCCTCAGATCGAGGCGAAGATCGATGGTTTGAAAAAGGTAATCGGAGCCGAAGAGGCACGTTTGCAGGAGTTGGAAGATCAGGTTCAGCGAATGGACGGCCTTGGGAAGGGGAGTGTTTCCGATCAGGAAATCACCGCAGCTAAATTGCAGATGGAGGCGCAGAACGCGATGCTGGAGAGAGCAAAGTATCGCGTTCCGGAAACGGAAGCGGAACTGGAGGTCGTCTCGCTTGAGCGCCTCGCTATGGATAGTCGACTTCGCGAAGCAAAGATCAAGCAGGCGCGGATGAAGCTCGCGCTCGACCGTCACACGATTCGATCGCCGATGGATGGAATTGTTCTCCATCTCCATGTAGCGCCTGGGAAAAAGCGCATGATCGATATGGATGACCCGAAATCCGCAGTGGTCGTCGAATTGTTCGAGCCGCAAAAATTACAGGCCCGTATCGATGTGCCGCTGACAGAGGCCTCGCTCATTGCCATTGGGCAGCCAGTCGAACTGACAACGGATTTGCTACCTGATGTGACCTTGCACGGAACCGTGACGAGAATCACCGGTGAGGCGGATCTCCAGCGAAACACGCTGCAGGTGAAAGTGGCGCTGAAAAACCCCGATGCTCGTCTGCGACCGGAGATGCTGGTTCGAGGAAAATTCTTCGGCCTGGCGCAGGGAAAAAGCGCCTCGGCAAATGCCGCCGAGTCCACATCGGGTAGGCTTTCGATTTTCATGCCAGAAGAAGCACTGGCCGATGGCGATAAGGCCTGGGTCATCACAAGCGGAGAAACCGCCGAGCGTCGCAGCCTTCAGCTCGGAAGAGAAAAGCGCGACGGTCATATCAAGGTATTGGAAGGGCTGCGCTCCGGCGAGCGAGTCATCCTGCCACCACACCAAAATTTAAAGGAAGGACTGCGGGTCCGAGTTGAGTTATGAGTGAAAAATCTTCTTCCAAAGCCCTGATCGAAATTCGCGATCTCTCGAAGTCTTACCAGAAAGGCAAGACAACCATCACACCGCTGGAGGGCCTGTCCCTCGATGTTCCGGAAGGCGAGTTCCTTGCGCTGATGGGTCCGTCGGGGTCAGGGAAAACCACCCTTCTCAACTTAGTCGCTGGGATTGATACACCGACGACGGGTTCGCTCCGAATCAGCGGGCGCGATCTTTCGGAAATGAGTCGAGGCGATCTGACGAAATGGCGGTCAGAGCATGTTGGTTACATTTTCCAGCTCTATCATCTCATTCCGATCCTGACCGCATACGAAAATGTAGAACTGCCACTTTTGCTGTCCAAGTTGTCTCGCCGCGAGCGAAAAAAGCGCATCGAAACGGCTCTCGAATTGGTGGGTTTGTCAGATCGAGCCGGGCATCGCCCCACGGAGCTCTCCGGAGGTCAGGAGCAACGCGTCGCCATTGCACGGGCCATCGTCCACAACCCGGAGTTGCTCGTCGCAGATGAGCCGACTGGCGACCTCGATCGGGAGTCAGCGGATTCTATTCTTGGTTTGCTTCGCGACCTGACAAAAGAGCACGGCAAAACCGTCGTGATGGTGACCCACGATCCGAAGGCCGCGAGCGCAGCCGACCGGACTCTGCACTTGGAGAAGGGGCAACTTATCTCTCCCGCTACCGAAAAAGAGGAGGCTATCGCGACATGAAATTCGTTGTCCTCGCAATCAAAACGTTGACTCGAAATCAGCTGCGAACCCTTCTCACGATTTTGGGAGTGGCGACCGGGATGTTGCTCTT
>JAKMGR010000554.1 GCA_022424805.1 Verrucomicrobiales bacterium | reverse complement strand
GGGTTAGGTCAGTCACCCAACAGGGTTAGGTCGTAATTTCTTCCATCTACTGACATGAGACAGCATCTCAAAAAGAGTCATAATCGCAAGAGAAACTGAGGACGTGATGAGGTTTTTTCGAAGAATTGAGATCATTCGGCGAGGTATTTTTCTAATGACTCCTTGAGCTGGGTTCGAGCCCGGAAAAGGAGACTTTTCACCGCCGGGACCGACATAGAGAGAACGCGCCCGATTTCGTCATAGGGCATTTCCTCGTATCGACGAAGGACAACGGCAAGACGCTGCTTTTCGGGAAGAGATTGAATCGCACCGTCGACAGCACGTTCCAATTCGGAATGCAGGGCATCCTCGTCAGGCGTGGTGCTGTGAACGTCCTCGACTTGCTGATGGGATTCTTCCTCTCGCTCCTCTACGGAAACGGTTGGCTTTCGCTTGCGGCGTCGAGTCTCGTTGAAGACGAGATTTCTCGTAATTGTAAACATCCAGGTCGTAAATTTTGCCTGAGGCTGGTATCGCTTGGCAGATTTCCAGATCCGGATGAATACCTGCTGGGCAATATCTTCTGCTTCGGATGCCCCACCGAGCATTTTTGCGACCGTTCCAATGACTGCGCTCTGGTGAAGCTCAACGAGAAGCTCAAATGCCTCGTTATCGCCCTCTTTGACTCGCAGCATGAGTCCCACGTCCCGGTCGTTTAGAGCCCGCTTCTCTGCCTCCTCATCGGTTTCAGGTTGCGGCGAATCAGGCGGGATCATTCAGGCTTGAAGTAAAGACACGAAATTTTGTGAAATTCCGAAAGGAAATCGTCCAATAACAGGTAAAGTGAACCCCAGCAAGCCGGGATTGTTCTATAAAGAATGTTCCGGATTTTTTTCTACCTGCTATTCTCTCGATGATACCCGCACAGGAATCACGCCGACGTGGCCGCTGGCAACCCATGCGTCTTGCTGCATTGGGCCTGCTACGAATGGGCGTAGCGGGCGAAGTCATTGCAATTTCCGGAATGATTTTCGGAATTGTTGCCGGGGTCTGTTTTCTTTTCACGAGCGAAACGGAAAGGCCGTCTCTTTTCTGGCTTCTGGCCTTGGCGTGTTGCGTCCTGCGTATTCTTGCCCTGCGGATCGAGGGCTTTATGCGCGCCTCAATTCCGGAGAACCTGGAAGACGACTACCAGCAGGAATTGCCGGAGCGTGTTTCGGACGCCGTTACCTTGATCGGTTTTGGCTTTGCGGCTGAGTCGAACCCTTGGTTGGGGCTGGCATCCGCTCTCGCAGCGATTTTTTCAGCCTATATGCGAAGCGTCGGGGTAAATCGTGGGGCGACACAGAAAGAAGCAGCTTCAGGGCCCATGACTCGAGTCCATCGCCTTCTTTTGCTGTCGCTTACCTCGATTTTGATGATCACAGGAATCGGAACTTTTGACTTTCAGAGTCCGCTTCCTGTAATTGCCATGTGGATTATCTTTTTTGGATGCATAGCGACGGTTTTCATCCGTTGGCTTCGCATTCAAAACTAGATTACAGCACCCAACCTTTAGTTAAGATTTCTTAAAGACTTTCTCGACACATTCCTTTCTCTGACTATTCTGTATCTATGCGATTGCGACCTGCCTGTCTTCTATACACAACAGCCCTGCTACTATGTGGGCTTTCGCCTTCCTTTGGAGGCGAGAAGTTTTCCCGTGTCGTGATCGATCCCGGACATGGCGGAATTGATCCAGGCTCCAGTGCATTTGGAATGGTCGAGAAAGAGCTGACGCTCGATCTCGCTCGACGCTTGGAGCGCATTCTTTCTTCGCACGGGTTAACGACAGAGCTCACGAGACAGACCGATAAATATGTCGAGCTTAGTGAGCGTGCGGAAAAGGCAAATGCGAAGCCTGGAACAATCTTTGTCAGTGTTCATTTCAACGCCCACACGGACCGAAGCATCAGCGGTACGGAGACTCTCTACTGGCCAGGCAGTGCTGCGGCTCGAGAAATGGCCAGCTATGTCCAAAGTGAACTGGGTCGTCGTCTCGTGACAAGGAATCGTGGATTCAAACCCGAGCGTCTTAAGGTTCTCGAGAAGACCGAGTGTACCGCCATCCTCATTGAATGTGGATTCATCTCTAACCGCTGGGAATCCCAACGCTGTGGCGCGGAGTGGTTTCGCCAGATTATCGCGGAAGAGATCGCGCAGGGCATCCTCCGCTACCGGGATGTTTAGCGTTTCGAGGTCTCACGAATTCGAAGAAAACCTCGATTGCCTTAAATTTCCTTTTTTCCGCAATTTTAAATAACTTCATTTTTTCCATTACCAATCGCTGTGGTAAAATCGCAAAGGTTATTACTAATTCCCATATTTAAAACTACCCGACCCACCACCGCTATGAGTGACCCCGTTGCGAACTGCACTCTCGAACTTGCCTGCACCGTTGGTGCCATGGATGACGCCATCGAAGCTATCGAAGATGGTGCTGATGTGAATTACCAGGGAAGCGCCCCGATCTTTCTCGCGATCGCCAATCGCAATCGCGAGATCATTGCGTTTCTTCTCGATCAAGGCGCTGACGCCGAATCCTTTCTGTCCAAGAAAAAGCTGGAGCAAATCGAAGACCGCAGCGATCTCATCGAGGAGCTTATCGCTTGCGCACCCTACAACCCACGAGACGTCAAACCAGACCAGATCG
>JAKMGR010000522.1 GCA_022424805.1 Verrucomicrobiales bacterium | reverse complement strand
GATACATTCCCCCTCCCGAGCAACATCTGCTCGGGGGCTACAACACGTGGGCGGCTCGATCTGCGGGACTCGAGGTCGAAGCGGAGCCAAAAATCACCGAGGCTGCAATCCAGCTTCTGGAAAGCGTGACGAAAAAGCCACGAACGGACCGGCGCCCAGGACAGGGTTCAGCCACCGCAAAAATCCTCGCGATGGAGCCGGCTGCATACTGGCGGCTCGACGAATTTGCGGGACCTCATGCTGTCGATGCATCACCGAACGGAATCGACGCGATTTATGAACCGAAGGTTCTCTTTCACCTCCAGGGACCACGCCACGAAGAGTTTACCGATGCGGGATTGAACCGGGCGGCACACTTTGCAGGAGATCGACTTGCTGCTCGCGTCCCGAATCTGGACAGCCGAATGTATGCGGTCTCACTCTGGTTCTGGAGCGGTTCGCCAGACGGGATCCTGGAGGAATCCGAGGTAATTTTCTCACGCGGACACGACTACGGATCCATGAAAAGCGGCGATGCTGTAGGCCTGAAAGATATCGATGGAAAACGTCGCCTTGTCTATATTGGAAAAGGCTTCGATGGCTTTCCCGTTTCGGAAGAACACGAGATCAAGCGCTGGACATGGAATCAGCTCGTCTTCGTTCGCGAACGCGATTCCGCTCTCGTTTACCTCAATGGAAAACGAGTTGGCTGCTTCGATGTCGATGATGCCAATCAACCTGACACCCTCTTCTTTGGCGGCAGTTGTCAGGGCACGAATGCCTTTCACGGTCGCCTCGATGAAATCGCGGTCTTTCCGCGCATTCGCTCGGATAAGGATGTGGAATCACTTTTTGTCCCTTAATATTCCTATTCAAACGCTTCTTTTTCCCGGCAATTGTCGAAAACTGGGATGCTGCACCGCAAAGACCGAATACAGTCGTCATTTTCGCTGACGACATGGGCTTTTATGACATCGGCGGCTTCGGGTCTGATATCGAAACGCCGAATTGGCCTCGGATTTTGCGTCCTTTGTTCGACGGACATTCACTCCGGCCTCACAGAGGCCAGCTAACGGGGGCCCGACTTTTATGATCGTTTCCACTTAACCCTCGATGCATGCGAAGTCCTATAGTTAAGGCCAGCTACAGAGTCTCGAAAGAGCCGTGATTACTCCGCAACTTTCATCAGATACGCAAACAGATCCCTCAGTTTTTTATCGCTCATCCCAGAGAGCAAAGCGGGCGGCATGAGGGAAACGGGTGATGCCTCGAGTTTCTCGAGGTCGGCCCGGGAAAGCAGGGTTTTCTGTCCAGCGAGATCCTGCAGAGTTACCGTCTGGGGCGTCTGATCACGCATCATGCCAATGAGGATGCGACCGTCTTTCATATTCGCAACGTACTGCATATAGCCCTCCCGAAGTTCGAGACTCGGATCGACTATCGCTGGAATCCAGAAATCCAGATTGCCTCGCTCATAGGGAGTGAGATCAGGAGCGATATCAGATCCCTCGCCGAATAACTTATGGCAGGCAGAGCAGCGCGCCGTGTAGTGCGTTTTTCCTGCCACAGGATCGCCCTCGCCTGTGGAAACAATGGCTTTGATCCGCGCGATCTCCTTCAGATTTGCTTCCGAACTCGCCGCAACCGAATTGGGCCAAAACTTTTTGATCTCTGCATTGATCTCGGGGTCTTTGTGCTGGGCGAGAAGCTGGACGACGTCGGTGGAAACATTGCGAGCTTTGACAATGGCACGGTCGACGTAACCGAGAAACTCTTTTGCCCAGTCAACCCGACCGGCGAGAACGCGATGAGCCGTTGAAGCGACTTCGTGTTCACGAGGCAAGGTCGAACCGAGTCGTCCAAGAATCGTTTTCGCGATCTTGATGTCGTCGTATTTGGCAAGAGACTGGAGCGCAACCCGCTTGAGTGCACTCTGCTGATCGAGCGAGAGGATCTTCAGCAAAGTGGGAACTACTGACGGGTCGTTGATCTCGCCGAAAACTTTTGCGAGTTCAAGCCGTTCAATGGGATTCGAATTTGATGAGCCCACAAGACTGATCGCCTTTTTCAATGCCTCTTTGTCCCCCTGGCGAATGGAAATGGCGAGCCCATTGGCACCGGAAGATTTCGCAAACTCGTCCATCTGCACCTGAAGCGCATCGGGCAACTCCGGCATCGCTGTTCCCTGGAACGCAAGTTGGATTCCCGTCATTAGCCGCTGCCTGGAATCGTCGTCAGGAGCGGTTTCAAGTAACTTCGCAGCGGAGAGCAAGTTTTCCTCTCCCCCGGCCATCGCATAGCGACGAGCGAGGCGCTCGGCAACGACCTCGCGGAAGATTTTTGTTTTCCATGTTTCCGCGTC
>JAKMGR010000504.1 GCA_022424805.1 Verrucomicrobiales bacterium | reverse complement strand
AAATCCGCATTCCGGAGTGGCAAGTCGTGCCACCCCCTGCTGGCAAAGATACTGCGCTCCAACGCCCACGCCACCAGACCACTCATCGGCAGGAGCATCGACCCGGTAGTCGATCGGTGCGAAAGCGAGTTCATTCAACCAGGTCGTGATGGTGCCTTCCGGCGTCACGTAACCAACTGCCTCACTTGTTCCCATTGCCACTCCCAGCACGCCGGTGTCGCCACTGGCCATCGAACCAGCGAGGGCTGTGACCTCTCCGTCGTTCACAATTTCAAAAGGCACTCCACCCCACTTTTCCTGAACTCCGAAAAACAACCTTCTCACTTGGCTATCAAACACATCTTCCGGCACGCCTCGAAACAGTGATCCAACCCGTGCTTCCTTGTGCACGTAGATTCCCGCTGCGCTTCCCCCAATTGCATCGACCCGCGGAAGATGCTCGGCGGCCCGCTCGAGGCTGTGCTGAATCCCGTCGAGATGATATTGAGGATCGCTCTGAAAATAGGGATCCCATTCGACCTCCTCCGAAAAAACGACTTCCCCGTCAACTACGGCGGCACATTTCCGATCACTTCCTCCCAAGTCGAATCCGATGCGGCATCCATCGAGATGCCCGCCGAGCGACATCACGGATTCATTCGCAGCTGGCAGTTCACCCACCGTCTCCACCACCACGATTTCGAAGGTCTGGCGATAAGCCTTTGTCCCCATGAAATCCGTGTCAAAAGCCCGCTCTCCATCCGCCTGGTAAAGTTCCGCAATTTGATTCGATAGATCTGGGTTTCCACCCAAGTAGACCCGAAAACCACCCCGTTGCCACAGCAGGAACTTTACGAGCCGTTCCACGTAACGGAAATTCAACTGCTTCGATTCTGGATCTCCTTTGGGAAGGAGCGCCGTCTCATACACAGACACACTTCCATCCGGCTGTTCGAGAGCGATTCCCAGCGGAAGCCCCTCAGATGGAGAGTCCTGAACAGCTTGGCGAAAAGAGCGATTCCAAAGCGCCGCCGGGATAAAATGAGGGTCCAGAGGAGGAGGGCATTTCGGATGAACTTTCATGGTAAATTATGAGTGAGAAATCGCGTAAAACGGAGCTGTCAGGCTACTCTGCATCCAGCACCGGAAAAGGGAAATCTGCCGAGGGAAATCGCTCCCTTTTCAGCAACTCTTCAGCTCGCGCCACAACGTCCGGATGCTGGTCCGCCACGTCTTTCGACTCGCCGATATCGCTATCCAGATTATACAGCTCCAGCTTACCGGGCTTGGCATCTGATCCTCCCTGCGCGCTGCGACCATTTGCCTTCAAGGCGAAGCCAGTAGCGCCTTTTTTTCCCATCATATTTTGCTTAATTGCCTTCCATTTTCCACTATCGAACCACACCGCCTGCTGTCCTCCGTAGGCAGGAAATTCCCGGTAGAGAAAATCGCGCCCGCCACTCCCCTTCTTGGCTCTCCCGAGCAGAACCGGGGCCAGACTCACACCGTCCACGCCCGCCGGGACTTCCGTCTCGACGCCAGTCAATTCAAGCAAGGTCGGAAGCCAATCCTCGAATCCTGTCAGTACATCCGACTCGCTGCCCGCCACGATTTTGTCGGGCCAACGCACGAGCAGTGGCACTCGAATTCCCCCTTCATAGAGCGACCCTTTCAAACCGCGTAGCGGACCTACGCTCTCAAAAAACTCAAAATCAACCTCCGGCAAATAGGTGGCTCCGTTGTCACTTGTGAAAACCACAATCGTATTTTCCCGCAAGCCCAACTCATCGAGAAGATCGAGCACGCGGCCGACATAGGTATCCATCTGCGTGATGAATGCAGCATAGCCCGCCCGCGGCGTGTGATGCGGCGTGTAACTTCGTCTTTCGCGCCCCGTGAACGGAGTCTCCTTCCAACCCTCTTTGTGATACTCCTCGAGATTTTCGTCCGGCACCATCAAGGCCAGGTGCGGAATTATTGTCGGATAGTAGCAGAAAAAGGGTTTGTCCTTGTTGTCGCGAATGAACTTGAGCGCCTGTTCGTTGATCCGATCCGGCGCATAGTCCTGTCCCTTGAAGATTGCGTAGCTCTCAGGATCGTTCTCATCGAGTTCCGGCGGCAACTTCGCGTGTCCCGGAATCGGCGGATCATTGCTCAGCGGAAACAACTCATTGTCGCTCCACAGGGTTGCCGGGTAAAAACTGTGCGCGTGCGCCTGGCAGTTGTATCCGAAAAATCGATTAAACCCTTTCTTCAAGGGATTGCCCGTCGACTCCGTATTTCCGAGCCCCCATTTTCCGAAAGCACCACTCACATAACCTTCCTGCCCAAGAAGTGAAGCGATGGTTTCCTCCCCAGCAGGCAAGGGAAACTGGCCCTCCGGCTTCATGCCCCTGTTATTGCGCACGATCGCATGTCCCGGATGCTTTCCTGTCATCAACACGCAACGCGACGGGGCGCAGACCGCGTTCCCAGAATAGGCCTGCGTAAACTTCATTCCGTCTTTCGCGAGCGAGTCCACCCGCGGCGTTCTGATCTTAGTCTGCCCGTAGCACCCCAGTTCGCTCCACCCCAGGTCGTCGGTGAGAATAAACACCACGTTCGGTTTTGTCTCCGCAGCAGTGTGCGTGGAAACAACGAAAGATCCCGCGAGAGCGGCCAGAATAACGCCAAAATTTCGAATCCTCATGCAAGGGGAGTAGCATACCGCAACTTTCACAGCAACCTCAGGTTCACCTCTCTTGCGCCACATTGGGGAGTCAGATTCTCTGTATGCGGTCTGAAATTGACGGGGCAACCCGCCGTTTGATCTAATTCTACTCCTGCAAAGAAACGACTTCTGATTCTATCCCTGATATTTGTTCGCGTCTGGACCGCCGCCCATTTTGATGTAAGCACCGGAGAGCAATTTGCGATCAGAAATTTACGTAGCGAATACTCCAACAGTTTTGTCCCGGCTTACGGCATCTTGAACGTGCCCTGCTTTTCATCGAACTGCGTCTGCAATTATTGGATCAAGAGTTCGTTTTCGATGTATCGCCTGCCAACCGCGTTGCGCCAACCGCGTTGCGCCAATTGCGTTGCCTTTCTCCAGACGTGCGAGGCAGTTTCTTTCTACTCTTCGCGGAAAAAGTCGTCATCAGGATCACCTGACTGGCCCAGGGGACGCGGTCCGGGGGCCTCCTTTTTC
>JAKMGR010000483.1 GCA_022424805.1 Verrucomicrobiales bacterium | reverse complement strand
TAGCAGGCCTCGATATCGGAGTAGGCTCCCTCCAAGGCATTCAAGAGATCGCCCTTTAAGTTCCAAGCCGGAGGACCAACTTCGTGATTCGGATATTCCGTATGAATTCGCTCCACCTTGGCGACCGAATCCTCGAGTCGATCGATCATGAACTCACTGAGAGCGGCTTGATACAATACCGGCGGAAGCAGTTGCGACTTGGGGTAAACCTCGATGAAACTGGAGAATACCTCGACTGCTTCTTCCCACTTCTGCAGCTGCACCTTGGAAAGACCGAGATAGAAATGCACCATCTCTTTCCGCTCCCCCTGCTCGTAGACCTTGAAGTAGCTCGAAAGCTCTGTCTCGGCCTCCTCCATATGGCCGAGCTGAAAAGCGGAAGCACCGTAAACAAAATCAGGAATATCACGAATTTCTTCGCCCTGGGTCATGTCCTGCCTGACCTCCCCAGAAATTTTGTAGGCCTCTTCGTATTCCTCCCGGAGAAAGAGAAGCTCGACGAGGACGCGGGCGACACCCGGCTTCAGTTCGTGCTCGGGAAACTCGTCGAGAAACTGCTTTCCGTAGCGATAGGCATCTTTCCATTGCTGAATCTGAGCCGCCGAAACGACCGCATTATGGAGAAAGACCGGACGCTCCGAGTGAGCCTTACCGGCCTCATCCGAGAGACGGGAAAAAGCAACAAAACTGCCCGCGAAATTCTGCATCATGAAATGGGCGGAACCCACTCCATTGAGAATCTGCAGATAACCTTTCTCCAAGTTCCCAATTTGCCCCTCCAGGTCTTTCAGAGCAGCTGCTTTTTTTTCTTCCAACTGCTTTGAGACAAAACGGTTCTTCAGTGAGTCGTATCGACGATCAAATTCCGACTTGAGTAGCCGTGGATTCACCATCCGCTCGTACCAACCCAGAGCACGAACCGGATCCTGCGCCTGCAAGGAATACTGGGCTAGATACTGGAATTGATCGTTTCTATCGTAGCGGTCCAAAAACGGGGCCTGATCGACAATTGTGCTGTAACTCTGGATGAACTCGCGGACACCGGGAAATTCCACTTCAGGGGTCCAATCTTCAGCAATCACCATGTAAATGGTCTTGCGAAGCCCATCGCTCAGATTCTCATTGGCGAGCGGCCGGACCATGAATTGATATCCTTTCTCCAGTTCACCCGATTTCAGGTAGCAACGCCCCAGGTTCACACCGACATAGATAAGGTTGACCTTGGGATCATTTTTCCCTACCACGAGGATTTTTTCATATAGATTGAGAGCACCCTTGTAGTTTTCTCGCATCATCTCCGCATTGGCCCACTGAACCAAAGCCGCATTCAGGAAAAGATTGGGCAACAGATTCTTGATCTCATCATCACTGCCAGATTTCAGAATCTCGTTGGAAAATTTCTCGTAGCAGGTTTTGAAAGAAGCAATCGCTCCTGGAGCATTCTTTTTTCCAAGAGCCGCAAGCCCCTTCAGGAAATGGAAGTGACCGAAAACCGGACCATACCGTTTCAGTGCACCTTCACCGTGTTCGGCAATGACGCCGTTGCACAGCTTGAGGGCTTCGTCCCATTTCTCCAGCTGGATCGCACTGATCGCTTTGTTATAGGCGATAACGGGATCAGTCAGATCTTCTTCCTGGGCCGAAGAGAAAAGCGGAACACAGAAGATCGCGAGAATGGTCGCCATTCC
The DNA here is from genome assembly GCA_022424805.1 of Verrucomicrobiales bacterium. Classification (GTDB taxonomy): domain Bacteria; phylum Verrucomicrobiota; class Verrucomicrobiia; order Verrucomicrobiales; family DEV007; genus Arctic95D-9. The sequence goes on along the minus strand of JAKMGR010000483.1, from coordinate 1,334 downwards.
CAAAAACGGTCCTCCCGAGAGGCAATTTTTTCCAAACCACGCCACTACAGTCTGCCTTTGAATTTTTCCGGATCCTTCTGGAATTCAAAACCGTCGATGGGTTTCCCCTTTTTATCGACAATTGTGAAACTGCCTTTGGTTTTCTTCGCGATCTCTGCGAACTCTTTCATTCCAGCAGTGGTCTGCATAGCGACCATGTTAATCGGTGGCTTTCCTTTCTTGGCATTCACCTTGAGGATTGGCGCGGGAGTATTTCCTCCCGTTCCGTCAGCCATGAAGAAAATCACGTCCGGCGGTGGATCCATCGCGTGGGCAATGTCGAGCGCAACACCCCAGTCTGTCCCACCGAAGAGCTTATCTTTTTCAACACGTTCCATCGTCGCTTTCACATTGGCAGCGGAGGATTGCAGCCACTCCGCTTTCGGAAGTTTCGACTCCGCTCCGCGAAATTCGTAGTCTCCGAATCCCTTCACGCTTTTGAAGAAATAGGAACCGTTTGGCCCCTTGATCGTGTTGTCTCGTCCCTGCTGCTTGTCTAGAGACCACCCCTTGGAAGCATAGTATCCGCCACCAGCGAACAGCAGAACCTGATACTGGACTCCCTTGAGAGACTTTAATGCTTTCTCCAACTCGTCGTTCCGCAGCTTCACCTGGTTTGCCTTCATCGAACCAGAATGGTCGAGCACAAAAAGGAAACGCTGCCCCGTGGATGTCCCCCCAAAGAAGGAAGCACCGCTTCCAAGCCCCTGGCCGCCGGAACCGAATCCACCACCTCCGAAATCCGCATCACCAATCCCAAGGGGGCCCTTGCTCGTTTTCGTAACGTTGGGAAGAGAAATTTTTGCGAGAGCATTGGCTCTCATCAATTGAGCAAGCGGTGCCGCAGCCGCGGAAGAAGCAGAGGATTTCTTCGTCTGCTTCACCACGTTTTTCTTCTGCATCTCCTGCTTTTTCGCTGGCGGCCCAATCACAGCTGCCACGATTTCCGGCTCATCTTTTGCGGGTTGAAGGATGACAACCAGCGACGCGATAAGAGCGATAGCAAGGTGAAAGGCGACCGCCATCAGAATCGCTGTCGCCTTCGTTCCGCGTGCCTTTGGTGGCTCCTCAACCGAGCTCGTCGGTCCGTAGTATTCCTCGGGAGCCGCCGCCTCCGCGTAGGATGTGTCGGCCTTCAATCCTGTCGGAGCTGGAATGAACTTGATTTGCTCCTCCTCTACTTTTTCGCCCGGTGGGGTGTGCACCGAAGGCTCGTGTTGCTCGTGTTGCTCGTGTTGTTCGTGCTGGTCGTAAGACTCCAATTCCGGCTCCATGCTACCGAGCGGAACGGATTC
>JAKMGR010000481.1 GCA_022424805.1 Verrucomicrobiales bacterium | reverse complement strand
GCTGTCGAAAAAACCATCCTTCACATAGCTGAGAAAATTTGCGACCGTCTTCGGTGCTTTCTCTTCATTCAATTCCAAAGTGATGTCGCCTTCGCTGGTCGAAATGACGACTTTAGGCCCGGCCTGTGCCGACATCGTAAGTCCGAGGGCGAGTGTTCCCGTGATGAAAAGAGATTTGATGATGTTCATTGTTGTAGACAGGAGGTTTCAAATAGCCGTAGCAGCTGTTTTGGTCGCTGAGCAAACGGGCGGCAAGGTCCGCTAAGGCCGGGATGAAGTCAACATCTCCCCGTGCCCTTAATCCGTGTGAATTGTGGTTTATTCGCCATACGAAATTGGCGAAAGTCGATACATTCGAAAGTGCTTCCGTCTTGCCCTGATCGGCCGATCATGTATTTTCTTCTCATCTAGAACCCCCAATCTCTCTCATCATGTCATCACTGAAACTGCACAACGCCATGTGGCCCGGACTCGTCGGAAAAGGCGACGAAGAGGGTCAGGAACCGCCCATCTCTCTTGAACGCATGCTCGAGCTCACCGCTGGCGCTGAAGTCAACGGTCAAAAATACGACGGAATCGACTACTTTCTCTTTCACCCGCACACCGATCCAGAAGCGAGTAACGAAGAGCTGTGTAAAATCGCAGACCAGATTGCTGGATTCGGATTTGATGTAGGTTCCCTCGTTGCTCCTGTCTGGCCGGGTACGGTGGGTGATTCCGCCATGGGCGACGATGAGTCACGTTCGAAGTTTCTCGAAGCGGTCAAAGTTGGCTGTCGTATCGCAGGTGTTTTTAACGATCACGGCGTTAGAAAGCGCGGTGTCATCCGCATCGACTCCGCCGAGTTTGGCGTCGAGAAATGGAAGGAAGATCCTACCGCGAATACCAAGCGCATTGCGGAGACCTTTCGCGAAGCTGCCAAGATTGCAGCTGACCACGGTGAACGCCTTGCCGCCGAAGGAGAAATCTGCTGGGCAGGAATGCACAGTTGGAAAGATATGCTCGACCTCCTTGAGGAAGTTGGCATGCCCGAGACACTTGGTTTCCAGGCTGATCTCGCCCACACCTACCTTTACCTCCTCGGCTACAACGCTCCGGAGCACGCTCTGCTTCAGGAAGGCTATTCAGAAGACGAATTCTACGCTGCCTACGAGGAAATGACTGACAAGCTTCGTCCCTGGACAATCGACTTTCACGTCGCCCAGAACGACGGAACTGTCCACGGCGCGGGAAGCCACGACAAGACTGGCAAGCACTGTCCGGCTGACGATCCGAATGGAAAGCTCGACATCACTCGTTGCGCAACCTACTGGCTCAAAGACTACGCCGACCGCGGCATCGAGCACATTTGCTGGGATGGCTGCATGTTCCCCAACGCAACTTTGGAAACACCCGAGACCTGGAACACGATTCTCGACGCGATGATCAAAGTTCGCGACGCGGTTTAAGGGGCGAGTGAAGCCCGCGATCTTGGATCTCTTGGATGTCTGAATCTACAAAAATGGCCGCACCGGACAACTCCGAGCGGCCTTTTTTCGTGCAACAGAGTTCAGTCAATGACCTAACCCTGTCAGGCCTTGGTGCAACCCCTGTTTAGTAAGCGAGTTGACGGAAAGTGCGGTCCTGCCAGTTGTAGACATCATCACGCGTCATTCCGACACCTTCACCGGAGATACCCTCGGAACGAGCTTCATCGTTTTTGGTGGTCTGGCAACTGGTGAAGATTGGGCTGACAGCAATGAGGGCGAGAATCAGGAGAAAGGATGTCTTCATGAATGTGAGTGGTTGGTCTTCTCAACCGTAAACACCATTCCGGCCGCTGGTCGAATGAAAAATTGCTACTGCGCAGGCGGATCAGGTTGGCGATAGAACCACTCCGGGAACTTCGTAGCGGACGGACCACCTTCTTTCCGGTGCAGGAACTTGGTCCCTCGGTCCCGCCCGATCGGCATTTCCATGCCCTTGGTTTCTTCGAGAAGATCGAAGAGACGGGAATTCAATTCCGTCACTTTTTCAGCATAGTTAGGATCGTTGATCAGATTGATCCGTTCTTCCGGGTCTTTTTCCAGATCAAAAAGCTCATCAACGTCCCAGACTCCGTGATAGCGAATGTACTTGAAACGCTCTCCCAGGACAGCGTGAGTCGTCGGGGTATGAGGGTAATTCCTTTCCCAAATGTACTCGTAGAGAATGTAGTCGCGCCATTCATCCGAATCGCCCGTGACCAACCCTTTGAAGCTTTTGCCATCCATGTGATCGGGAATCTCCACACCGCCAAAGTCGAGCATGGTCGGAGCGACATCGATGTTGGCAACAACCTGTTTCAATGTCTGACCTGCCTTCACGCCTCCGGGATAGCGCAGTAGCATCGGAATGCGGACGGAGGCTTCGTAGGCATTTCGTTTATCTATAAGCCCCTTTTCCCCGAAGAGAAATCCGTTGTCTCCGAGATAAAGGATCACCGTGTTATCGAGTTCACCGCGATCTTCGAGCATCCTCAGCACATCCCCAGTGCTGTCGTCGATGGCTCGAACTGTTTCGCAGTAACGCTTGTAGTAGGTCCCAAGATCGAGGTCCGTGTAGTAGGCAAATGCCGTTCCGTGTCGACTGTTATGCTGATTTTGCACCCAGAGAGGGACATCACGAAACGCATCGGGCAGATCATGCCAGGTCTTGGGTTTTTCAAAAGTCTCGTCTTCGTAGGAGTAGGCGTGACGATTGGCGGGAAGGAAATCGGCATGCACCGCCTTATGGGAAAGGTACATCATCCACGGTTTTTCCCCTTTCCGATCGTCGAGCCAGTCGCCGGCAAACTCGGTCAGCACATCGGTGATGTATCCCTCCTGTGGGATGCGCTTGCCGTTGAGGTTGAATCCGTCGCGATTGACCTGGGGAACATAACGGCCCTTCACCTTGGCTTCTTTAGGATCGCCGAAGTAGACGCCCTGCCCCTTGAAGGAAACCCAATGATCAAACCCTGGCTGAGGATGATCGATCTCGCCGCCCATGTGCCATTTTCCGATAAAAGCCGTTTCGTAGCCGCTTTCCTGAAGGTATTGCGGAAAGTAAACAAGACCTTCCGGAATCGGATTGTAGTTATCGGCGACTCCGTGGTTATGGGTGTAGAGCCCTGTCAGGATTGAAGCTCGGCTTGGGGAGCAAAGCGAAGTCGTAACGACCGCGTTTTCGAAATAGACACCTTCATTAGCGAGGCGATCAAGATTCGGCGTTTCGAGAAAGGGATGACCCAGAAATCCCATCGCATCGTAGCGGTGATCGTCCGCAAGAATGATGAGGAGATTGGGGCGGTCAGCGGCATGAAAGGTCGCCGTGAAAGCTAGGAGCAGAAAGGAAACGATTCTTAGCATGGCGAAGCCTAGCAGGAAGTGGAACATGGTCAAACTCGATAGGGCGGGTGCTTCGGCGGGCGGGACCACGGAATAAACCGAGTTTACGGAACGGCCTCTGCTCTGAAATGCTGTCCGTATATTCGGTTTTTCCGTGGTCAAATTCCTCCATCAGCATTCCAGAGAAGGAACTTCCCACACAATTTATCTTCGACCTGTTGGGAAATCTGGCTACGCTCTTCCCATGCTC
>JAKMGR010000407.1 GCA_022424805.1 Verrucomicrobiales bacterium | reverse complement strand
GTCTACAGCCCCTATGGCGAAAACGCCCGGCAGGCAGCGGGTTCTCTGTTTTTCTGCATGGCACCGCGTGAGGATGCGACGAGACCATTCGGGCAGTGGAACACTGGTCGCATCATTTGTTATGGCTCTGTCATTGAGCATTGGGTGAATGAAAAGCGAGTGCTCTCTTTCGACTATTCCGATCCAAAGTGGAAATGGTATGTAGATCTGTTAGGAATTCGAGGGGGTAACTTGACGGGGCGTGGAGGTGAGCTCTGGCTGCAGGATCACGGCCAGGATGTCTGGTTTCGCTATTTGCGCTGGCGGGAATTGGGAGAGGACGAAGTTGATACTCCTGATCCAACCTTTGAGCCGATGTCAGTGACAGGCGAAGCATTGAAGAAAGAAGAGGAGCGCGTTCGGAGAATGCGGGCCGCAGCCGAAAAGAAATGAAAAACACTTGCCTCATTCTAGCTGTATTATTGGGACTGAAGGCAGTTGCGGCTGCCTCTGATCTTACAAACTGGAGTCTTGATCAAATTGACGAAACGATCATTAGCTACGGTCCGACAAAAATCGGGGAAGGGGTATCCGGAAACGCCATCGTTCTCGACGGGAGAGCCGTTGTTGAGTTAGCTGGCAGCGCAGCACTGAATCCAGGTGAAGCCGGATTTACGGCATCCGTTTGGTTTAACCCGTATCGCTTCGGTGGTGGGCAGCAGATGGTGATAGGAAAAAACCGCTACTCACTCGGCGACCGCCAGTGGGGGATCATAATTGAACCTGATGGGCGGCTTTGTGCCTACCTGCGTCAGAATGGATGGGAAACCATTTCCTGCGATCAGGCTCTGAGGCCGGGGCATTGGCATCGGGCCGTTCTCACAGTCAGCAGCGATCAAGCCAAGCTTTTCCTGAATGGCGAAGAAGTTGGCACGATCCCTCTCGCAAAACCGATTCCCGCGACGGAGGCTTCGATCACGCTGGGGGGCATTCGCGATGGTAGTGGAACCCGGCAGCAGTTCGCGGGGGCGCTCGATGAAGCGTGCTTCGAGCCGAGAGTGGTCCCTGCTGATGAAGTGACTTCCCGATATGAGCCGGTTCTCGGCACACACAAAATCCCGAAAATGCCGAAGCGATTTTCATTGTGGGATGAGAACGTGGAACTTCCGAAGGCGGATGACCTTCCCGAGCTGGAAGGTATCGAGTTCCACGTGATTAAAAAATGGGACAAGCCGGCTGACGGCTACACCTTTCTCCACGGCATCGCTCTTTCCTGGCACAAGGGGAAGCTGTACGCTTCCATCGGCCACAACAAGGGGGCGGAGAATACCGTCACCGAGGAGGCGCAGTATCGGGTGAGTGAAGACGGTGGAAAAACGTGGGGGCCTCTGAAGGTCATTGATGCGGGTGAGGAGCCGGAAAATCTCGCTGTCAGTCACGGAGTTTTCCTTTCTCATCAGGGTAGGCTCTGGGCCTTCCAGGGAGCCTACTACGACAAGATGAAAAACATCCACACTCGGGCCTATTCACTTGATGAAGAAACCGGTGAGTGGACTCATCATGGCGCTATCGTGGAGGACGGATTCTGGGTGATGAATCAGCCCATTAAAATGGACGACGGTAACTGGATCATGCCGGGAGGTTCATTTGGGCCATATTCCGGTGATGCCGTTTTTCCCCCTGCCGTGGCGATCAGCGATCGCGATGACCTCACCAAGTGGACGATGGTGAAGATTGACGCCGACGACGAAATTCGCCGCATGTGGGGAGAGTCGTCGCTCTTTGTCGATGGCTCCACTGTCTACAATATCGCCCGCTACGGAGGCGGCGCTCAGGCCTTGATTGCCGTGAGCAGGGATTACGGGCGAACCTGGTCACCGAGCGAGATTTCCAACCTTCCGATGGCGACTTCGAAGCCGGCCGCCGGGATTCTCAGCACCGGTCAGCGTTACCTCGTCTGCACTACGGCGACCGGGAATGGAGGCGGGCGCACTCCGCTGACCATCGCTTTGTCGCGCCCCGGAGAAAACGTCTTTTCCCAAGTGTATGTCATTCGTCGCTCGCAGAATCCGAATCATCCAGGCGAGTCTGCTGACCGTCTCAGTTTGTCGTATCCGTATGCCACGGAGCACGATGGAAAACTCTACGTGGGGTATTCGAACAACGGCGGACGAAAGGGCAATCTCAACAGCGCCGAGTTGGCGATCATTCCGATTGAGGCCTTGGTGGCGGAGTAGTCGTCGTCACGATACGGTGGCCGCGCGAAATGCTCGAAGCCCGCTGCTCCTTGAAGAATTGGGAAATGCGAATGGAATAGAATGGCCTTCGGCCTCGCGAATGAACGCGAATTTTGATGCTGTAGTAGATCTTGTTTTCTCAGCACCTCGTTTGCCTGGAGTTCAGGGCAATTCACGAATCCGAATCGAGCGAAAGTAGAATACGCTGTCCTCGTCGTGGGCTTGCAATGCAATGGCGCCACCTTCTTCACGAAGGACACGTCCTTTACGCTTTTCTGACCGCTGGCTCACGACGTTTTCCGGCTCGGTGTAGTCGATCGTCTGCTTGTCGTTCAGCCAGGCCTGAATCCTTTTCCCCTCCACCCGAATGCGCACCGTGAACCACTTGGTGTCATCGATCACTGCCTCGGTCAGATCGACAACATCGTAGAGGCTTCCCGTCTTTCGTTTCTCTTTGAGTGATGAGTTGAGTTGAATCTCGTATCCGTTTGCCAGGTGCAGGACCTTGTCGCGGGTCGCCATGTCAGTGTGGAAGAAAATTCCGGAATTGGAATTGGGTTCGCCACGGGCAATGACTTCGAGCTCGAAATTTTTGAAACGATCCAATTCGCGATCATCGCCGACGAAGAAAAGGTGTCCACGATTTTTGGGATGTGTCGCCTGCAATCTTAGTGCGCCATTCTCGACTCGATAGGCGCCTTCATCTGCATTGGGTTTCCAGCCTTTCGTTGTTGCTCCGTCGAAGATCTCGACCCACGCTGATTCCTTCTTCGTGTCATCATCGGCTGCTGCTGCAATGAGCGGATAAAACGCAATGGCGAGAAATAAAATGGAGATGGCTTTCATGGTTGAATTATTTTTGGGGTGCGCCGGGACTCAGAAATGAGATTCACCACTCTATATCGAGTCCGCAATAACCTTGCTGACTTTTTCTTCGGAAAGAGCCAGCTGTTTGCGGCTTTCCGTGATCACGTCTGCGGAAAAAGTGGGCAATTTTGGAGAGAAGGGGAGTTACTTTTATATGAGCCGCGTTCTCTTTGTTTCCCTCTTTGCTTTCCTATTCGGGTCTGCTTCTCCTGTTTTTTCGGCTGAATCCCAACCCAATGTACTCATTGTCCTGGTCGACGATCAGGGATACTACGATCTGGGCTGTTATGGGGCGACAGAGGTGAAGACTCCCCGGATCGATGCGCTGGCGAAAGCGGGTATTCGATTCACAGACTACTACGCAGCGGCACCAATCTGCACACCGTCGCGAGCGGGTTTGCTGACGGGTTGCTATCCTCGGCGTATTGGTCTCGAAACCTGGGTCCAGCGAGCCGATTCGAAAATCGGTATTCACCCTGACGAGAGAACACTGGGAGAATTATTTGGTGAGGCAGGATACACGACAACCTGTATCGGCAAATGGCACCTCGGATTCGCGGACTCGTTTCTTCCACTGAGCCAGGGATTCGATCACTACTACGGTCTTCATCACAATCTTGATCCGGTTGAAATTGTCTACTTCGAAAATGGCGACGTCCCCATTTATCGTAACGAGGAGGTGGTCGATCCGGCGGCGAATCCTGACACTCTCACCAAGCTCTACACCGATGAGGCGATTGCCCAAATTGATGCGGCGGGTGATGAACCGTTTTTTATCTATCTCGCTCACACCATGTTGCACGTTCCGCTTGGATCCACGGAGGATTTTCGTGGCAGCTCGGAGTGGGGGGAATACGGCGATGCGATTCAGGAAATGGACCACAACGTGGGACGCATCATGGACCATCTCAAGGAGATCGGGGAGTTGGATAATACCTATGTTGTTTATCTTTCTGATAACGGCCGGGGGCCGGGCCGAAATGAAACCCAGCCGCTGAAAGGTAGGAAGTTGACCACCTGGGAAGCGGGGATTCGGGTGCCTGCGATTCTTTCCGGCCCGGAAGTTCCTGGTGCAAAGGTGAACTCGAAAATCGTCACAGCGATGGACTGGTTTCCGACTCTCGCTTCTTTCGCCGGCATTGAAGTGACCTTGGATCGTGCCCTCGACGGGCGCGATTTATCAGGGCGACTCACCGGAGGCCGGGTCGAGGCGATCAATGCGAAAGTCGAGAACTCACGGGAGATCAATATTCCAAAAGAGTGGTCCGAGCTCTTCACGGAACGTGATTATCGCGATGCGTTTTTCTATCATGGTGCCGAAGGTGCACTCTCGGCGGTCCGATCAGGTGATCTAAAGCTCATGCTTTCTCCCAGCCTTGCCCTCTATGATTTGTCGAAAGACCCGAGCGAGAATAAACCGATGCGATCCAAAGAAAGCCGACGCCTTCGCGGCATGGCGATTCTATTTCAAGAGGAAATGCGACAGGACGGAAGACCTGTCGGGCATGTCGATCGGTTAGGAGAGTGAGACAAATATAGTCGCCGTCGCAAGAGCGTAGAGTCGGCAGAGCGGGCCACCTTTTTTGCAAAGGTGGCTACAGTTTGCCCGCGAAATCAAACCGTTTTGCTATCTATCAACCGACTCAGTTCACGTCGACTGGAGAAGCAGGGCTTTCATTTCCGCCGGAGTCGCATTCTGGTTTCCTTCTTCAGAGGCTCCCGTAAGCCACCAGTAGATCATTCCGGCGTCCGAACAGTCGAACTTGTTGGTTTGAAATTTCACCACTCCGTCCTGCTCGGCGTATTGGAGTTGATCCCAGATCCAGGCGATTGCGGGGGCCTCGTGGTCTTTTGCCCAGTCCCATTCGCCAGGCACGGTTTGTAGACCCACGTTCTGATCGCCAATCTGGTGCTCCGCCACGCCGAAATCGAGGACCTCCTGCCAAGTGAATACATCCCCGCTGTTGTCGTTGGCCGGATGATGAGAAACGACGTGCACGAATTTCCGCTTCGACGGAGTTGCTGCGCGCAGGGCAAAACCGATGATGTCCGGCTCGCCTGCTTCGATGATCCAAAGCGGATCGTCGGACGAAGAGGCGTTGATCGCTTCGCGGAGATTATCGACTGCCGCCGATTGCTCGGTCCGGCAGTTGTAGGATTCAGCGAGCTTGTCGAATGGGCCGAAGAACTGGATTCCCTCTTTGCAGAGTTCATGCAGCTTACTCTGACGGCGCAGCTCGTCTGACTTCGAAATCCGCTGTTTCCCCGGATTGGAAGACGGATCGATGTCGCAGGAGTGCGAGAGATGAACGAGGCGATCTTGAAGCCTTGCGCCCTTGAGAAGTCCGAATATTACAGCGCTGGCTCCGATATCATCCGGGTCAGGTGAATTTCCATCGGCGACTATCGCGAGACGACCATCGGGTGGTCGAATTTCTGCGGAGATGTTCGATTCCGGTTCTTTTGCCGAGAGACTGGTGGCAGCTATCAATCCGATCCAGGCAATCGGGGTAAGAGACGGAATTGTCATGAACGGAAATCTCCCAAAAGGATGAAAAACCTATTCCCCGCCCTTCTTCAGAAAGTCGTATTCCGGAGCTTCCACTTTTCCTTTTGCTCCCACGAAAACACGACGTAGCTCTTCTTCGCTGTCGGGATGCTGGCCCTTGTCGCCTGTTGATGTAATCCACGCTTCGAGAATCTCGCGATGCCGCTTGAGCTCGTCTGCGAATTTCGGATCGATTGCGAGGTTGGTGACTTGGTCAGGGTCTTTCTCGAGGTCGTAGAGTTCCTCTTCTGGCCGAGTCTCGGCCTCGTGATACGACGCTTGCAGTGGGGTGAGCTTGGCCAAAGCAAAATGTTCACGGAGGTCGACTATGGTCGCGAACTTATCTCGATACTGGGACTGATAAAGCGCTCGATCGGTCAGGTAGTTTCGAATGTAGCGAAAGCGATCCGTCCGCACCGATCGAATCCGGTCCACGGCGATGCCGCAGCGATCGCGGGCGGTGATCACGTAGTTTTGCTCGGTGTAATCTTCGGCAAAAAGATCGTGCCCCTCGACAAGGTCGGGAATTTCCAATCCCGCGAGGGCCAGCGTTGTCGCCGAGATGTCGATGCCGTTTACGAGATCACTGCGAACTGATCCCGCCTCAGCCGGAGCGTCGAAGCTTTCGGGAAAACGAACAATGAGCGGAACCTTGGTTCCTTCTTCATAGAGAAACTGCTTGGAGCGGGGAAGGGGAGAGCCGTGATCCGTAAAGAAGATCACGATCGTGTTCTCCCAGAGTCCATAGTCTTTCAGCCCGGAGAGAATCGCGCCGACCTGCTCGTCGGTTTGCGCGACCTGTTCATAGTGACGGGCGATCGCATTGCGCATCACCGGCGTGTCCGGGTAGTGCGCAGGTACGCGGACGTCCTCGGGTTTGACGCGACTTTCGGACGGGTATTTCGATCCGGACTCGCCTCCGATTTTTCCGCCCTTCAGTTGAATCTGTCCAAAGAACTTCTTTCCTTTGAGCTGTTCCAGAAAAGAAACGTCATTTCCGACCAGGTGGCCCCGCATCTTGCCTGGTCGTTCAAAATCCGCCGAATAGAGA
>JAKMGR010000405.1 GCA_022424805.1 Verrucomicrobiales bacterium | reverse complement strand
AAGGCCCTCGATTCAGACTGGAATAACCCGGAGTTTGTCGCCGCCTCCGGCCTCCCTGCCGATGATCGGAGCTACGGTTACGAGCGCGGTTCGAGCGTATCTCGATTCTGGCTCGACGGAGTTCACTCGATCGCTTTTGAAGCCGCAGACCATGTGAACCTCTATCTCGACAAGCTCGCCAAAACAAAACCTGATGCCGGAGATCGAACCGAAAAAATTCGAACCTTTGCAGCTGAGTTCGCTGCGGCAGGACACAGGCGTCCTCTTTCCGATGAGGAACGCAGGAAAATCGTCGACTCCCAATTCGCATCTGCCGAGACCCCGGAAGATGCGGTCCGTCAGGTCGTCCTCAGCACCTTGACATCCCCACAATTCCTTTACCCCGGCACCGCTTTCGAAAACCCGCATGGTCCCTGGGCAAAAGCCTCGAATCTGGCTCTCTCAATTTGGGATTCCGTGCCGAGTCGAAAGCTTCGTGACACAGCGCGGAAAGGAACGATCGAAAACCCGAAGTTTCTCGAGCGGCTTGCCTGGGACATGCTCTGGGACGGGCGTGCTCGTCACAAGATGGCCGGCTTTTTCGAACACTGGCTTGAGCTATCGAAGGGAACTGACATTGCGAAAGACAGCAAACTGTATCCCGAATACTCGGAGGAAATGCTCTCCGACCTCCGAAAGTCACTTCTGCTCTTCGTCGACGACATGGTGTGGAGCGATGCTCCTGCTGACTACCGGAAATTGCTTTTATCCGATACCCTTTTCCTCAACGAACGCCTCGGCAAAGTTTATGGGAAGCCGGAGATTAAAGGTGGTTTTCAAAAGGTATCTTTTCCCAACCAGGGAAGAACCGGTGTCATCACCCACCCCTACCTGCTCACTGCCTTCGCCTATCACAATAACACCTCTCCGATTCACCGGGGCGTGTTCCTCACCCGAAACATCGTTGGCTTGACACTGAAGCCACCACCCGAAGCAATCGAATTCAAAGACAACGATTTCCCGCCGAACCTGACGATGCGGGAAAAGGTCACCGAACTGACCCGGGCGAAAGCATGCATGGCCTGTCACTCGACGATAAATCCCCTTGGTTTCAGCCTAGAGCACTACGATGCGATCGGCCGCTGGCGTGCCAAAGAGGGGCAGAATCCGATCAATGACGACGGCATCCTGAAAACGGATGGCGGTGACCATATTGAAATCAACGGCCCGCGCGACGTCGCGAATTACGCCGCCAATTCTCACGAGGCCCACAGAGCCTTCGTGCGACAGCTATTTCATCACACCGTAAAGCAACCCGCTCTCGCGTATGGCCCAGATACTCCAGATCAACTGGAGGAATCTTTCCGACAAATGGGCTGCGACATCCGCTCTTTGCTTGTTAAAATTGCACTAACCTCGACTCAACCTTTAATTCCAGAATCCTGACCATGAAAAACACGATCGACCGACGTCACTTCCTCCGATCCATCGGAGCCTCGGCTGCGACAGCGCCATTTCTGACCGGCCTTCCCGGGATCAGTTCGGCTGCTGCACCAAATGCCGGAAAGAAGCGAGTCGTAATTTTCTTTTCTCCAAATGGAACTATTCCGCAGGAGTTCTGGCCGGAAGAGAAGGATGGCAAGATGCAGTTCAAGCGCATCCTCAAGCCGCTCGAAACCTGGAAGGACCGGGTCAACGTGATCCATGGGCTATCCAATCGAATCGGCGGAGACGGAGACCGCCACATGCGGGGCATGTCCTGCCTGCTCACCGGAACCGAGCTCTTCCCCGGGAACATCCAGGGTGGATCCGACACTCCGGCGGGGTGGGCCAGTGGAATTTCGATCGACCAGGAACTGAAGAATTTCCTCCAGGCCAATCAGGCTACCCAGACCCGTTTCGGATCGCTCGAATTTGGAATCGCCGTACCGGACCGCGCCGACCCGTGGACTCGCATGAGTTATGCAGGGCCGAATCAGCCCGTCGCTCCCATCGACGATCCGAAAAAGATGATGGAGAAGCTCTACGGAAAACTGGAAGACAAGGAAAGCCTTGTCGGCATCGTCGACGGAGTCAGTTCCGAGTTGAAGCAGATTTCCGCCAAGCTTGGGAGCGAAGACAAAGAGCTTTTGGAAAAGCACCTCCAACTGGTTCAGGAACTCGGGCAAGAGCTCGACCGGCAAGACGACGGAGAACTTGATCACCCGATGCCAGATGTGGACCCGAATGTGGAACTCGTAAATGAAAACACGCCTCGCCTCTCGCGCATCCAGATCGACCTGCTTGTGAATTCTCTCGCCAACGACATGACTCGAGTCGCGACTCTGCAGTATATGCGTTCCGTAGGACAGGCACGCATGAACTGGCTTGGAGTCGAGGAAGGTCATCATGGGCTTTCCCACGAACCCGACAACAACGCCGACGCCGTCGAGAAGTTGACCAAGATCAACGAGTGGTTCTGTGGCGAACTTGCCTACCTCGTAAGGCGTCTCGCCGAGACTCCCGAGCCGGGCTCCGATGGCAGCATGCTCGATAATACCGTCGTCGTCTGGTTGAACGAGCTGGGCAAAGGCAATACCCACACCTTGCACAACATTCCCTTCGTCACGATCGGCGGAGAAAAATCGACCGGATTCAAGACAGGACGGATGCTCAAGCTTCCAAAGGAGACCCCTCACAACCGCCTCTGGCTGTCGATTGCCCATTCGATGGGGCATGAAATTGATACCTTCGGCAACGAGACATTCTGTCGTGATGGAGCGCTCGATCTCGGATAAAGACTCCGAGGTGGTTCGAAAAACAAGTTGGTCTGGAGAGTCTCGCTTGAGCACCAACAGAATCGAGCGAACGACCTAATAGGGTTATATTCCGTCTCGGTCGCTACCGGTTCAGCCACCAGTATCCCGCGTTGAGATAGGTGGCATAGCAGACCCAGGTGAAATAGGGCACAAGCAGAAAGGCTGCTATTTTTTCCTGCGGGCGAAATTTCCGAATTGTCCCGGCTATCGTGACGATCATTCCTACGATCACGATTAATGCAACCCCTAGCCAGTTGGCCCCGAAAAAAATCGGAGTCCAGGCAAGATTCAGGACCATTTGAGTCACCATCCATATCCACCCCTGGTTTTTCTCTGCTCCACTCTGGACGAGATGCCAGTATCGTGCGATCGAGATGCCGATCATCGTGTAAAGAGCAGTCCAAACCGGACCAAAAATCCAGTTGGGCGGGACACCGGGTGGCTTTTCCAGGAAAGCATACCAGGTAGGAATCTTGCTGCTGGTAATCAAAGCGCCTGCGCCACCCAATAGATTCACAACCACGACACAGAGAATGACTTTAACCCAGAACTTCATAAGGAGCCTCCTGACAATGTACTCTTTCTCCAATTTTTCGAGTGAAGCTTTACTTTAGTCCGGTAAACTGAGTCAATGACTCTCGCCGAGCTGGGATGGAACGAAGAACATGCGAAGGCTTTCGCTCCTTTTGAAAAGAAGGGGTGGAAACCAGCTCGGCTGATTCGTGACAACAAGATCACCTACGGAGCGCTCACCGATGGCGGCGAGGAATACGAGGTCGTGATGGGAGGCAAAGTCTACCACGACGCCGAGTGCGACGCTGAGCTGCCGGCAGTTGGTGATTGGGTGGCTCTCGAAATTGGGACAGGCGACCTCGACACCATCATCCGCGCCCGCCTCCCCCGCCAGACCTGCTTCTCTCGAAAGGCTCCAGGCAAGAGTTCCGAAGAGCAGGTCATTGCGGCCAATGTCGACCTCGTCTGTATCGTCACCGATGCGGGAACCGACTTCAATTTGCGACGGATGGAGCGATTTCTCGCCCTCGTAGCTCGCAGCCAGGCAAAGGCGATCATTCTCATCAATAAATCGGATCTTCACAGCGATGAAGAAAACGAGTCAGCCGCCCAGGCCACTCGGGAAATCGCACCCGATGCGG
>JAKMGR010000400.1 GCA_022424805.1 Verrucomicrobiales bacterium | reverse complement strand
GCTGTGAACACGAACAACGGCACTACTTTTCTCCTACCGCATTCCAAACTGAATCTCCTCTTGTAACAGCCACGGCTCGGTTTCCCGTCCACAGTCACAACTGATGACAACCGGACTGCCTCTTCTAATCCTGTTCGCTACGATCCTCCTTCTCGTGCTCTTGCGATGGGCTCATCGCTGCTGGGGAAAAGCAATTCTCGCAACAATCTTCGCTCCGCTCGTAGCCGAGCCTCTCGGGAAACACCAATCCCGCGGCGACGAGCAATTCTTGGGCCGGTTCGTCCCCAATAACATCGCCCTCGAACAAGCCATCCGGTAAGAAAAACCGCTTCGTCGCCTTCGCCTGGTCGAAAATAGACGGCGGCGACGACGCAGCAACCGTCACCGCTTTCCGAGGAGCCTTTCCGCTTTGCTAAACAGCTTTCGCCTCGTCGTTCTTCGGATCACCGCAACCGAACAGGGCCAGCATCGGCATGACCGACGCAATCCATTTTGCCCCTGCTCGGACCGGGATCATCCGGCGATAATCTGTTCCAACACATACGGCAGGATGCCGCCCGCATTGTAGTAATCGACCTCAGCCGGCGTATCGAGTCGCACCTTGAGCGGAACTTCGACAGTGGATCCGTCGCTCTTGTGAGCTACGAGCGTCGCGGTCTGCATCGGCTTGAGATCTCCGGCGATTCCTGTGATATCGAAAGTGGCATCGTGGAGATCCTTCAATTTCTCGAAGTCTGCTTTGTCGGCAAAATTCAGAGGCAGGACGCCCATTCCAATCAAGTTGGATCGGTGAATCCGCTCGAAAGACTTGGTCACGACAGCCTGGACGCCAAGAAGGCGAGTTCCTTTCGCGGCCCAGTCGCGGCTGGATCCCATTCCGTAGTCATCACCGCCGATGACGACGAGCGGTGTGTTCTCGGACTGGTAGGCCATCGAGGCGTTGTAAATGAAGGTTGGGTTCGCGCCGGGGAAGGCGTCGATCGCTACGTCAGGCGCAGGCACCTCGCCGTTGCCGAAATACTGAGTGTAGCCGCCTTCGATTCCGGGGCACATCAGGTTTTTGATCCGTACGTTAGCGAAAGTTCCGCGAGTCATGACGCGATCGTTTCCGCGGCGTGCGCCGTATGAGTTGAAAGACGCCTTCTCAACTCCGTTTTCGATAAGGTACTGCCCAGCGGGCGAAGTTGCAGTGATTGCTCCGGCAGGAGAAATGTGGTCGGTCGTGACCGAGTCACCGAAGATCCCGAGCGGACGTGCTCCAATAATGTCCTGGCTCTCTCCCTCCTTAGTGTCGAAGAATGGTGGGGATTGCACGTAGGTCGATGCCTCGTCCCAGGTATAAGTCGCACCGGTGGAGCCATCGATCTGCCCCCACTTCGGATTGGCGGTGTCGACGTTTCCGTACAGCTTGCTGTAGACCTCGGGCTTGAGTGCGGCGGCGAGCTGTTCGCTGACTTCCTCCTGGCTTGGCCAGAGGTCGGCGAGGAAGACTGGATTGCCGTCTTTGTCGTTGCCGAGCGGCTCAGTGGTGAGGTCGAGATCGACGCGACCAGCCAGTGCATAGGCAACGACGAGCGGCGGCGACATCAAGAAATTTCCGCGGATCGCCCCGTGGATGCGAGCCTCGAAGTTCCGATTTCCGGAAAGAACGGAGGTGCAAACGAGGTCGCCCTCTTTGATCGCAGCTTCGATTGCCGGGTGAAGCGGGCCGGAGTTTCCGATGCAGGTCGTGCAGCCGTATCCGACCGTTTCGAAACCGAGTTCATCGAGTTCCTTCTGCAAATCCGTAGCCTCAAGATAATCGGTGACGACGCGAGAGCCAGGGCCGAGCGAAGTCTTTACAAATGGAGCAATCGTGAGGCCCTTCTCGTTGGCTTTCTTCGCGACGAGTCCGGCTGCGAGCATCACACTCGGGTTTGAAGTGTTGGTGCAACTCGTGATCGCAGCGATGAGAATTGAACCGTGACGCAGCTCGGTATTCACGTCTAGAGCCGTAATCGTTTCTCCCTCGATGAGCGGATTATCGAACTCTCCAGCAGGAGAATCGAGATGAAGCGGCACGGTCACGTCGCGCTTGTCAGCGGTTTCGCCGAATCCACCGTCTCCAGCAGGAGTTGTGAAAAGCTCGTTAAACTTGTTCCCGAGAGCGGGGACATCGATGCGGTCCTGGGGGCGCTTCGGTCCGGCAACGGCAGGAACGATGCTTGCGAGATCGAGCTCGAGCAAGTCGGTGTAATCGCACTGCCCTTTCTCCGGAATGCCGAAGAGGTCCTGCGCCTTGTAGTAATTCTCCACCGTCGCGCAAAGTTCCTTGTCGCGTCCAGTTCCGCGGAGGTAGTTGATCGTTTCGCCATCGACGGGGAAAAATCCCATCGTCGCGCCATACTCAGGAGCCATGTTCGCGATCGTGGCTCGGTCAGGGAGAGAAAGGGCCTCTGCTCCTGGACCGTGGAATTCGACAAACTTACCAACCACGCCGTGCTCACGGAGAATCTCGGTGACGCGGAGAGTGAGGTCAGTCGCGGTTACACCTTCGGCAAGTTCCCCGTGGAGGTATACCCCGACCACTTCAGGAACAAGAAAGGTCACGGGCTGGCCAAGCATCCCGGCCTCTGCCTCAATACCACCGACACCCCATCCGACGACACCAACACCATTGATCATCGTGGTGTGAGAATCAGTTCCGACGAGTGTGTCGGGATAATAAACGCCGTCCTTATCGAGAACGCCCTTGGCAAGGTATTCGAGATTCACCTGGTGAACGATTCCGATGCCGGGAGGCACGACGGAAAACGTATCAAAGGCCTGCTGACCCCACTTGAGAAATTCATAGCGCTCGCGGTTGCGGATGAACTCGATTTCCATGTTGCGATCGAGAGCAGCCTGCGATCCGGCGAAGTCTACCTGCACAGAATGATCAACAACCAGATCAACCGGCACGAGCGGCTCGACTTTTTCCGCGGCAGCTCCACGAGCCACCGCAGCGTCGCGCATCGCAGCAACATCGACAAGAAGCGGCACTCCGGTAAAATCCTGAAGAACAATTCGAGCGACGGTGAAAGGAATCTCGTATTCACCCGGCGCTTTCGCATTCCAATTGGCGAGATTCTGGACATCGATGTCGTTTACTTTTCGTCCATCGACATTTCGCAGAACAGACTCGAGGACGATTCGAATACTGACCGGCAAGCGATCCAGATTCGGAGCTACTCCCGCTTCTTTCAGCGCTGGGAGCGAATAAATTTTACCTTCGGCTCCGGAGCCGGTGGAAAAGGAACGAACGACGTCAAAACTCATAATCTCTGGTCTGTTGGAAGGGCTTCAAAGCCTGTTGGGTAGGGGCAAAACAGGGTTGAGTGGATGACCTAACCCTGTTGGGTCACGGGCCTAACCCTTCTGGGTTTTGCCCGAAAAATGCGCCGAAACGAGCTTCGCGTCGACGGGTGCCATCCTTACGGCACGAAGCACACAGTTTCAAGGGTGGTTTCGTTGAAAAAACACCCAAAATAAAAGGCCCGGATCACTCCGGGCCTTCTATAAAATCAGGATTTAGAAAAGACTTAGCTCAGCTCGCCAAGCTTCGCCTTGATTTCTTCAAAGTTGGGAAGCTCGCCTGGATTGTCGCTGCTCTCGGAGTATTGAATAACACCATCTTTATCAACGATGAATGCAGAGCGCTTAGGAACTCCAGCCATGTGAAGGTTCTTGTCAGGAAGAAATGCGTCGTAGGCAACGTCGTAAGCTTTTGCGACTTGATGCTCGTAGTCACTGAGCAGCGTGATGC
>JAKMGR010000387.1 GCA_022424805.1 Verrucomicrobiales bacterium | reverse complement strand
GTATACGTCCGATGATCCTGTGAAAATCGAAATGCCCGTTCTATCGGACCAGCAAGTGGCCGATGTCTCTACGCGATTCGACGAATTCAAAACCAACATTGCAGCTGGGAATGCGACACTACCATTGCGGCTTTCGGAGACGGATATCAACGCATTGATTACCAAGCATCCGGACTTTTCCGCAATCGCTGGAGTTGCCGTTGCTTCGATTGAGAATGATCAATTGACCGTGGATTCGAGCTTCGAAATCGACAAGTTGGGGATTCCGTTCCCCGGCTTCATTGCAGATCGAGTCTCTGGAAAATACTTCAACGGTTCGATCACCGTTGAAATCACCACTATTGGCAGCCAGCCCGCGGTCTTTATCCAGAACATCGCTGCAGGTGACACGCCTATTCCCCAGGTCTTAATCGATTCCCTGAAGACCGAGAATCTTCTCCAGAACCAGAATTCCGATCCCAAAATGCAAAAGGCTATGGAGAAGATTCAGGAGATTAAGATCGAGAACAACCAGATCGTAGTTACTCCCTCTGCGCCATGACTTGGACGGGCTCTCGGGTAAGAGGGTGGGCTGACAGACCCGACAGGGTTAGGTGCTCGACGTAACCCTGCTCGATGTGGCAGTTTCTGGAGCATGACTAACAGAAAAACGCTCTTCATTCAGGTCACCCTTAGCCTGGTCATAAGCCTTCCTTGCTTCGGGGCTCCTTATCAGGCGAACGGCATCAAGATCGGTGAGGTCGATCAGACTTCTGCCATTGTCTGGACGCGCCTGACCAGGAATGCCGAATCAAACCCGAAGGGTGGACCCTGGTTTGATATCGAATACCAGAAATATGGATTTGAGCGAGCCGCCGATTCGAAGTTTCGAAGGGACAAGGTCCTGAGCGTTCGTTTCGATGACCCGGACTCAGGAGTGGACGGGCTGGCATGGGCCGCACCAGGAGCGGAAGGGGCGACTCGAGTTCGCTACCGAGTCGCTGGGGAGGAAAGCTGGCAGGATACAAGGTGGAAATCCGTCGAGTCTGAATGGGACTTCACCGTGCAGCATCATTTACAGGGGCTCTCGGCTGGAGCGGCATACGAAGTGGAGGTGGAGTCGCGAGACGATACGGGGAATGCCGGTGCCACAGTGGAGGGGCGATTTCAGACCGCGCCTTCTGCAGAGACGGCGGATAGCACGGTCGAGTTTGCGGTTTCGACCGGACAAGCTTTTTGGGATCGAAATTCTGACGACGGTTTTGTGATCTACGACACGCTGCTGAATAAACACCCGGACCTTTCTTTCTTCGTTCACACTGGCGACATCGTTTATTATGACAGGCTGGCAAAGACTCCGGCACTTGCCAATTTTCACTGGCAGCGGACCTACAGTCGGCCGACCAATGTGCGATTTCACAATCGGGTTTCGAGCTATTTCATCAAAGACGATCACGACACCTGGGTAAACGATTGCTGGCGCACGATGGATTCGCCGATGATGGGAGCTTTCACTTTCGAGCAGGGCCTCGATATTTTTGTTCATCAGGTTCCTATGCACGGGCGCAAGACCTACCGAACTCATCGCTGGGGAAAAGATCTTCAGGTCTGGATGGTGGAGGGGCGTGACTTTCGCAGTGCCAATACTGATCCAGATGGGCCTGACAAAACCATTTGGGGCGAAGAGCAACTGGCGTGGTTCGAGAAAACTTTTGCGGAGAGCGACGCCACCTTTCGAGTGCTCATTAGTCCGACCCCTGTAGTTGGCCCTGATCGCGACAAAGGAAAAAACGACAATCACTCAAACAAGGTATTCAGCCACGAGGGGAATCGAGTTCGAGAATTCCTGGCTTCTCAGGAGCATGCTTATGTCGTCTGTGGAGACCGGCATTGGCAATATCACTCCGTTCATCCGGAAAAAGGAATCCACGAGTTTTCCTGCGGACCCGCCAGCAATAAGCATGCAGGGGGGTGGAAGCAGAGCGATTATCGCGAGGACTTCCATCGTTTTCTTCGGGTGAAAGGTGGGTATCTCGCGGTCAAGGTGGAGCGGGAAGGGGAGGCGCCGGGCAAGCCTGCAATCCTGTTTCGACACCATTCGGAAACGGGCGAAGTCGAGAATGAAGTTCGTTTCGAAAAATAGACCTTCTCTACTCAAACGAGCGGATCCACGCGTAAATAGCATCGCCCATCTGGCGGTATCCTTCCCTGGAAGGATGAACGCCATTGATTTGTCGACGGGCTATCGTCTCACTGTGGGCGTGGGCTTTGCTTTCCCTTGATGGGAATCCGTCGACCGGATCGAGATTGAGCCAGGCTGGGACGAGGTAGACGTTTGATTCATCACGATCACCGAAGCTCTCTACCATTCGCTCAAGCAGGCGGTGCTGGTTACGGCGATATTGCCAGCGGGTTTGACTACTCGCGTAGTTCTCGCCGAAGGCGTCTTGCGAAGCCGCAGGAGGCATCGGGAGAATGGCTCCAACCTTCGTCGCAAGATCTTGATCGTGTATCATTGTCAGGAGCGTCTCGAAGTGCTCAAACATCACATCGATTCTTTCTTCCACCGTTTCGTCGGTCCCATGAAAGGTGTCATTGCAACCGAGGAGTATGGTGACGAAGTCCGGGGCGTTCCCCTCGTTGAACTCTTTGCAGTAGCGCGCGAAGTCGAGTTTCGGATCAGCGTCTCCGTCTTGATACAGGAAGGGGCTGCCGCATTGCTTGTATTCGCCGCCTCGGGCAATGCCGGTGTATTTGGTGGCAAAGCGAAGAGCGGTCCATCCGCCGTAGCCTTCATGGCGATTTCCTGAGCCATCGCCGCCACCAGGTTGCGCTTCCGCGCCGGGACCTCGAGTGCCGATGAGCCGGAGGGGAAGTTGGTCCTCTTTTGCCAGTTCTGCGATTCGGCCTGAATAAACCGAGGCGTTGGTCAGGCTGTCGCCCATGATGAGAAGGGATTGCGGTTTTGCATCGGCGGAAACCTCCCGTGAGCGAACCTGCACCTTAGTGGAGGCGCGACCAATGATTTCGTTCTTCTGATTGCGCAATTCTAGGGTGACGACGTGGTCACCAATGTCCTGCTTCTCTGGCTCTGTAGTTGGCCTGTAGGTCCATCGATGTTCTTGGTGTCTTCCTCGGCGAGCGATGACATCGACAATGAAGTTGTCTGGATTCAGAGCGAGGTAGGTATTGTCGAAATAGATGTTCGTTTCGAGATCGGTCAGAGCCGGAATCGTTGGGGTAAGGAGAAGACGGTAGTCGCCGGGAAAATCTTCGTCGCCAGCTCGTGAAGCGACGACACTTGCCAGGAGAAGGCTCAGGTAAAGAAAGGGCTTCATCATCATTTCCCACTTTCTGTATCGAGATCTGTTGTATCGAGATCAGAAACCATGGGGGGATTCCAGTTGGTGGGTTGCCCTTTTTGCTGAGCTGCGAGCCAGTTCAGCGCAGCGAGATGAATGACTTCGTGTCCGCCCTGAAAGATGGTGATCCGGGTGTTTTCGTGGGCTCGACGAAAAACGGGCTGTCGCTCTCCGTAGAGCGCATCGGCTGCGGGAGGGGCTTCAGGTGACTGCTGGCTCTCGTAAAAGTGATCAATCGACTTTTCAGAAAGTTTCTGGGAATCGGGGACAATTTCGTTCCACGCATACAGCG
>JAKMGR010000380.1 GCA_022424805.1 Verrucomicrobiales bacterium | reverse complement strand
GTAGTTCATCCAGCGACCATCTTTGAAAAAAGCCACGTGGCGATCCTTGAGGTCGTCCGTTACGTCATGGCAAAGAGCCATCGAGTAGTATGCGAAGAAGGGTTTTCCTTCTTCCTTGTTTCGCTCCATGAAATCGACAAGAAACTCCACATAGAGGTCCGGGCCAAATTGTCCCGAGGTATCGTTTCGCAGTTTTCCGTTCTGGTAGATGAAAGGATCATTGAAGCGACCGCCCTCGTGCCAGCCGAAGAGCGCCCATTCATCGAAACCGGTTCGCTCGGGCTGCTTCAGGTCGTCGCGCATCATGCAGAGCTGCCATTTCCCGGCGACGGCAGTGGCGTAGCCGGCAGATCGCATTCGGTCGCCGATGGAGTGCCCTTCGGCTGCATCCGGGTAGTCGCCCCATTTCATACCGGCCTTTCCAAATCGAGCCGGATATTTTCCGGTCATCAATGCGATGCGGGAAGGATGGCACACCGGCATGGCGTAACCGTGGGTGAATTTCGCACCTCCTTCGGCCAAGGCATCAATGTGAGGGGTGGGGTAACTTTGTCCGCCGTAGGCACAAATCGCGTCGGACCCGACATCGTCTGCGAATATGAGAAGAATGTTAGGGCGGGAGGTTTCGGAAAGGGCGAGGCTGGTTAGCGCAAGAATTGTGGCAAGTAGAGTGAGCGTTTTCATGGTGTTGGGAAGGGATTGAATCGGTAAATCAGAATGCTGTGGGGATGGTTCGCCCTACCAATTGGCTGCGCCAATTCCAGAATGTGAGTTTTATTTCAAAAGCTCGTCAACGTCATCCAGCGAGACTTTCAAGATTTCGGTTTGAAGTTTGTTCCGGGAAAAGGCAATCCATAGCGAATTGTCGTGCTCGATGACGTGTGGGTATTGGAGACTGGCGATTCCCTTGGAAAACTTTTTCCAGATACTTTCGAATCCCGAGCGAGGTTCGGGCGCCGGAATATCGAGTTGGGCGATGCGGACGAAATTCTTTCCGTCTTTGCTGATGGAAAAATGAAGCTGGCGACGTCCCAGTTTCGGATTTGCATTTGATAGCATGACTCGATAACCGCGACTCGTCGCAATGGAGTAAATTTTGCTGCTCGAGTTAGGGAAGTTGGTCAATTGCGGTGTGTCCCACGTTTTTCCTTCATCGCGAGAGATGGAATGGAAGAGTCGCTGTGACCCTCCGTTGTCCCGGAAAAGCGCATTGAGTGTTTTGTCAGGCATCTGCCAGAAGATCGGCTCGTCGGGGCGGAAGCCTTTTACTTCCCCGGTGCGAACGACAGGATAGACAGACCATTCATCGAGCGCCGCTTTTCCACCAATGAGAATGGTGACATTGAAACGCGCGTCGCGCCTCGTCATGATCCAATTGCCATTCGGCAGTGGCTGCGGAGGAAAATTGTTGATCGCATTGTCGTAGATGAGGGATTCGAATTTCCAGGCGCTGCTCGCAGTATCCCAGCGATAGGCTTTTAACTTCAGTTCCTTGTCGCTGCCGAATGCTCCCTTGCCCTTGTAGTGAGCAGCCAGTGCAAGTAGCTGTCCATCCCGGATCCACAGCCCCCGGGCAATGAAAGCATGCGGGTCTTTAGGTTTTCCGGTGAGTGATTTGGCAGTGGCCCAGTTCAGGCCATCGGGGCTGGTCGAATATTTGATCTCCTGAGTGGGCCAATCTTCAATTTGCGGACCATCGCTCCAGATGCACCAGAATTGGTCCTCGTGTCGGATGAGATAGTTGTGGAGTTGAAGACGCATGCGGTTCATCTCCAGTTTTTCTCCTTCGGTAAACCCGGGAGATTTTGCGACGGGATGAATTACGGCATGTTCGCCTTCCAGCTTTGGTAACGTGTCGTAGTTGATCGCTTCCGGGTCAGCCCCGGAGTCAGGCAGATGAAGAATGGCGAGGGGTTTCGCTCCGGCAAACAGCGGGGCGAAAGCTAGGAAGCAGAGAAAAGGGAGAGCTTTCATGGCAAAGTATCGAGGAGCTTGGTCGCCGTTTCCCGGGTTCGCTTGTCGAGTTTTTCGTCAGCGAGCAGAGCACGGAGACTTTCCTGGGCTTCCTCTTTCCTGCCGGCAGCAGCGAGGACTTCCGCTTCGAGGAGAAGGGATGTGTAGCGCCAGGTTCCTTGCGTATTTTTCGTATCGATGAGGCGAAGTGTAGAAAGGGACTTATCGAATTTTTGCTGTCGTGTCAGGATGCGGGCCGCATTTTGCACGGAGCGGAATTCATCGGCCCCACCAATTCTTTCTTTGC
>JAKMGR010000370.1 GCA_022424805.1 Verrucomicrobiales bacterium | reverse complement strand
GCGGCTGGTATGATGACCTCGGCAGCGCTTACTCGATAGTTCGCAATGAAGGCAACCTTGATCTTATCTTTGATTCGTTCGTCTTTATTGATCACTTCACCCACTGCATTGATGGCGTGAATGATCTCTTTCGCGAGTTCATATCCCGGAGCTGCTTTTGCACCAAAGACATAAACGCGCGGAACCATATTCAGGTCAGGATTCCGGAGGAGACGACGATACTGCGTCAGAATGTTGAGTAGATTGAGGTGCTGACGCTTGTATTCGTGCAGTCGCTTGATCTGCACATCAAAGAGGGCGTCCGGACTGACTTCGATACCGCACTCATCTTTAATCAGGGCAGCGAGGCGCTCCTTGTTGCGACGTTTGATTGCCATGAAATCCTGCTGGAAATCAGGATCGTCAGCATAGTTTTCCAACTCACGAAGCCTGTCGAGATCGCCCGGCCACTCGTTCCCAATTTTGTGATCAATCAGGGAAGAAAGCTCGGGGTTGCAGGCCTTGAGCCAACGGCGTGGCGTGATGCCGTTGGTTTTGTTCTGAATCTTGCCTGGGTAGAGCGCGTGGAAAGTCGCGAAGAGATGTTTCTTCAAAAGCTCTGTGTGCAAGGCAGCTACTCCGTTGACGGTGTGACTTCCGACCACTGCGAGATAGGCCATGCGAATCTGCTGCGGAGCACCTTCTTCAATGAGTGAGAGCTCTGCGAGCTTTTGCGTATCTCCGGGCCACTCCTTGGCAACCACCTCGTCGAGAAAGCGACGATTAATTTCAAAAATGATTTGAAGATGACGCGGAAGAACACGCTCGAAGAGAGGCACGCTCCATTTCTCCAAGGCTTCGGGGAGCAGGGTGTGATTCGTGTAAGCGAAGGTTTTTGTGCAAATTTCCCAGGCTTGATCCCAGGGAAGCATTTCATCGTCGATGAGAATGCGCATCAGTTCGACAACAGCGATCGCCGGATGCGTGTCGTTTAGTTGAATCGCAGCTTTATCAGGAAGGCTGTCCCAGGTGTCGTTGCTGCGACGATGGCGACTGATGATATCCTGCAGAGAACAGGCAACGAAGAAATATTGCTGGACGAGCCGGAGTTCTTTTCCGCCTTCGGTCGAGTCATTCGGATAAAGCACTTTCGAGATCGACTCACTTTCTGCTTTCTCCCGAACCGCATCGACGTAACCACCGCGATTGAAGACATCGAGGTCAAAGTCGCGAGAGGCCGTGCTTTCCCAAAGTCGAAGATAGTTCACAGTCGAACCTCCCCATCCGACGATGGGAACGTCCCACGGCACACCGAGGATAGATCGTGTTCCCGTCCAGACAGGACGCCCTTGTCCGAGTTCGTCGAACTGGTTTTCCACCCGACCATAGACAGGAACTTCCACCGAATATTCGGGGCGGCAGATTTCCCAGGGATTCCCGAAGCGACGCCATTCGTCAGGCGACTCGACCTGTTTGCCATCGACAAATTCCTGGCGAAACAAACCGAATTCGTAATTGATCCCGTAACCAACTGCCGGTAGATCGAGCGTCGCGAGAGAATCGAGGAAGCAGGCCGCGAGTCGACCAAGGCCACCATTCCCCAGACCAAGGTCAGTACCCGCATCGACGAGGTCTTCAAAATCCTGCCCAAGTTCTTTGATCGCTTCCCGGCAATCGTCGAGGAGTCCCAGATTGACCAGATTGTTCTCCAGCAAACGCCCCATGAGGTATTCCAGAGAAAGATAGTAAACCCGGCGAACGTTTTGGTCGGTGTGCGCGGTGTGAACGACACTGGCGCGCTCGAGCATTCGGGAACGGACTGCTATGCACATAGCACGCCACCAGTCACCGCGCGTCGCTGATTCTGGAGTGTGTGCCTGATGATGAACAAGGTTGGAGAGAATTTCCTGTTTCAGAATTTCTTTCTCGTCCGTCGTTACTGGATTTGCTTCGGTTGCTTCTGTTTCCATTGCAGATAAATCTTGGTCTAGGATGTTGAAAAGGCGGCATCTAGGATCGCTTTCGCAAAATTACCCGCGTCGGACTCGGTCGAACTTCGCGGTCCGGCCACATTCAAAATTTCGATTCGGTTCGTGTCTACAAATTCGTGAAGAGCGGCGGCGGCTTGCGTTTCCGATCCCGCTGGTTGCTCTTCCTTTGATAGAACGAGGCAAGGTCGCTTCCACTTCCTTGCCAGTTCCTCTGTCAGTTGTGTTCCTCCAGTCAGTCGTCGATTCAGAGAAAAAATCAAGGTTCCATCACTGTCCCGCACATTCCATGCCGTTCGCTGCGAATACCCTTCTCCGGGCGTTTCTTCGAGCGAATATCTGCGATCGATCACCCCGTCTTCGGCCACTCTCCCTGCCGGGCACCAGCCTCCGCACGAAACATCGTTACTCAATGCCCAGTCCAGAGCCGCACGATCAACGCCCGTTTGGCCACCAGAGACAATTTTTGTCACCGTCCACATTCACATCTAGGAAGGTGAACAACCGACCTGACAAAGTTGAGTCGATAACCCAACAGGGTCAGGTCGGTGACGTAACCCTGTTTGATTGCAACGGAGGGTTCTACTCGATGCCGAAAAGTTCGACTTCGAAGAATAAAGGCTGATTCGGCCCGATCTTGGGCGGAGATCCCCGTTCCCCATAGGCAAGGTCGGAGGGGATGAGAAAGCGGTATTTTGCTCCGACCTGCATCAACTGGAGACCTTCGGTCCAACCTTTGATAACTCCGTTGAGCGGAAAGGAAATTTTTTGTCCACGCTCCACACTACTGTCGAAAACCGTCCCATCGGGCAGTGTTCCGTGGTAGTGAACTTCGACCTTGTCGGTCGAGCTTGGCTTGTCACCGTCGCCTTCCTTCAATACTTCGTACTGCAAACCGCTTTCGGTCGTCGTGACGCCCTCTTTCTTCCCGTATTCTTCGAGAACTTTTTTCGCGGCAGCCTGCTTTGCTTCCTCGAGCGCCTTGCCGTTCTCTTCAAAAGCGGTGGAGATTTCGTCTTCAGAGAGAGCAGGCTCATTACCATCGAGAACACCTTTGAAACCGGCGGCAAACTGGTCAAAATCGATTTCGACACCTTTTTCGGTGAGTTGCTGGGCAACCATCAATCCATAGGCGTAACTGACACGTTCGGAGAGAGATTCAGGCTTTTTGTCTTCGGCTTGGCTCATGGAAATAAATACAAGGAAGCAGACCGCGAGTGCAGAAAAGAATAGTTTCGTTGGCATGGCATATCGAGCTGAGTTTGGTGCGGCAGGGAAAGAACGTCCCGAACCCGCGTCGCGGAATCTACGCCCGAAAGCAACCGGGTCAAGCGAGAGAGGACGAGGGCATTTAACCCTCGTTTCTCATCAAGAGCCATCAA
>JAKMGR010000320.1 GCA_022424805.1 Verrucomicrobiales bacterium | reverse complement strand
CCCAGCAACAGCATGGTGAATGCAACAATAAGAAATGCGAGTGTCAGACCGGAAAAGTACTCATCAAAACCTCCGGCGACACGCTCGATAAATCGCTGCATTCCTGCCTCTGACTTTTCCCGTGTCCAGAGAATGTAAAATAGCATCTCCACCAGCAGAAAAATCCCGAACCCGATATAGGTCCGTCGCCGTGCAAAGAGGCGATACAATTCCCATCCGAGTTGTTGGCAAAAAAGCTTCATTCCTTGCCCCCCTTTTCTTCTCCACTACTGACCTGCAGATAGAGCGACTCAAGCGAATTTTCCTGCTGCGCAAAGCGGCTTACTTTGACACCGTGACTTACGAGTGCCGCAAGGCACTCGCTCGGGTCGCGTTCCTGGGAAATGAGAAATTCGTCGCCTACTTTTTTACCATCGAGTCTCTCCCAGGCCACAAGGAGGTCCTGAGTATTTTCCGCTTCAATTTCAAAGCTCACATCATCGCTGCCGAAATCTTGCACTCCGCCGTCGTAGACCTTTTTCCCTTTCTGCAAAATCACAACTTCATCGCAGACTTGCTCCACTTCGGAAAGAAGATGGGAACTCAGAAGAACGGTCAGGCCGAGCCGATCACGCAATTCCAGGACCTGCTCGCGAAACTCGACAATGCCCTCCGGATCAAGCCCGTCGGTTGGCTCGTCGAGAACGAGCAACTCCGGCCGCGGCAGAAGTGCCTGAGCGAGCGCAAGGCGTTGGCGCATCCCGTGACTGTATTTGGAAATGCGATCGTGAATCCTCTCCTGCAAGCCGACCCACTCGACCATTTCCATCATTTCCGATTCGGTGACGCCGCCGGAGTAGGAGGTGAGAACCTTAAGGTTTTTCCACCCTGACAAGTAATCGTAGAAGGCTGGGGCTTCGAAAATGGCACCGACTTTCGCAATTGCCTTTTCCCGTTCCCGCTGCACAGCGACTCCGTCTATGGTCACCTCGCCCGCATCGGGATAGACCATGCCCAGAATCACTCCGAGGGCAGTGCTTTTACCCGCCCCGTTGTGACCAAGCAAACCGCAAATCCTCCCCTTCTCGACGGAGAAAGAAAGATCGTCGACCGCCGGGGGGCGATTGCTGTCGAACTGTTTCGTGATGGACTCGACCGAGAGCATTAATTCTGTCCCACAATGAGTTGCAGGCCGCGAGTCACATGGCCATCAGCGTAGAGAATATTGACTCCGTCGCCGACGTGCTTGTGAAAATTTTCTTTGTCGGAAACCGTGGGAATACCCGATTCCATCGCAGTGAGACCAAGCAGATCCATGTTTCCCATTCTCTGCCCGTTAATGAGGCTGTTCCAAAGATAGCTCGATCCAGTTTTCTGAAAAATCCCTTCGTGGTCGCCGGGACATTCGAAAAGATATTCGTCCTTCACATAGGGAAGCAGAACCGTATCGATTGCGGGATCATCCTGATCCTTGCTCTCCCGCGCTGCGACCATGGTCGGAAAAGTTGTGCCGTGATCGACAAAGTAATTGCTGAGCCCGATGCCAATCTCCCGAAGCTTGCCCGCGCATTCATTCGATCGTGCGGCGAGCTTAACACGCTCCACTGTCGGAATCAAGATCCCTGCCAGCACCGCAATGATTGCCATGGCGATGAGAAGCTCCAGCATGGTCACTCCCTGTAGCCGGGGTCTGCGACCCTGGATTGGTTGTCCATTGATCACTGAGCACACATTCCAACCTCTCAGAGGTCGGCTACAGCATTCAAACTTTGCTTTCTGCAACTTCATCGCCGTGGACCTCCCATGTGACCCATAACGCCCTGCATCTCTTCCATGAGCGGAGCGAGGTCAATTTTAGTTTCCGCAGAAGCTTCCGAATAGTAGGCCTTGAAACCAGCTTCGGCGATTTTCTCTACGATTTCGGGATCCTCTGTTTCGAGATTTCGATCCCCTTCTCCTTGATTTTCGCGGATTCGCCGCAGGGATCGCTCGACGATTTTCTTTCGCTCTTCACGATCCATTTCATTAAAAGACTGCATCATTTGCTCAAAAGCCCGGCCAACGCGGCGCTCGAGAAAAAAGAGCTGCTCTTCTCCGTTCATCGCGGTAAAGAAATCACGCCGGGGATCATCTTCTTCCCTGACATTGAGCTTGGCGACTTCGTCGGTCTCCATCTGATTGAGCATGTCGACAACTTTGGCAATGTGGGCCTTTCTCTCCTCGGGATCTTCGATTTCAGAGAGCGGGTTCTTTTCCTGAAACGCTTCGACCTTCTCCGCAGTCGGCTTCATGGAACCGGCGACTTTCGCGATGAGAGAGACCACGCCCCAAAGTATGGCAAGGGAGACTAGGCCGCGGACGAGAATTTGATTTCGCGCATTCATGCAAAAGATATAGACGAGTTCCAACCCTGAAAGGTTACGTCCGCGGGCTGCGCCGCAGACGTGACTTCAATTCTGCAACGGAATAGACCCGTGTGGCAATCACCGCGGCAAAATAAATCACAACACCAATTCCTACGAGCACAGCGAGCACGGCGACTCGAACCGCAAAATTGCCCTCGGTCATGATCCATGGCCTTGCGTAGCCACACAAAAACCAGATCAGGCCTCCCATGATCGCCGATGCGAAAATCATGCGAACGGTGCGGGTGACAAATCCGGTCGTGACATTGAGCTGGTTCCCGAGACGCAAACCATTCCAGAGCAGAAAGAGATTCACCCATCCGGCAATGGATGTCGCGAAAGCACATCCCGCCGGTCCGAGCCATAGGAACATCGGGTATGCGAGCACAATATTCACCACCGCCGAAACTATGGTGTATCTCATCGGAGTTTTCGTATCCTCCCTTGCGAAGTAGGCAGGCTGCAGAACTTTCGCGAGAACGTAAGACGGTGTTCCCGTCGCGAAAGCCGCCAAGACAAATCCAGCGGACTTTGCCGCTTCGGCGGTAAATTCGCCCTGAACAAATAGCGCATGAATGATGGGAACGGGAATCACAAACATCGCCGCGACGGCCGGCAGGCTGAACAGCAATGCGATCTCCATTCCCTGCACGAGAGCTTTTTTCGCCCCTGACTCATCCCCGCCTCGCAAGCGTCTCGTGATCTCCGGCAGCAGCACGGTACCAAGAGCGATTCCAAGTAATCCTAGGGGAAGCTGATTGATGCGATCCGCGTAGTAGAAAAGTGCGACGCCACCCAGCTGGAGAGATACGACGGTCTGGCCGACGAGCAGATTGATCTGCTGAACGCCAGCACTGACCAATCCCGGCGTCATGAGCTTACCCAGTTTCTTCGCATCGGAATCTATTTTCGGAACAGAAGGGCGCAGATCGACACCCCGGCGAATCGCAGCCACAAAGACGACGAGCAACTGCAACACTCCGCTCACCATGACGGACCAGCAGAGAACACGAACTGGATCACCGGTTTTCGGAATGACAAAAACCAGGGCGACGAGAAAAACGATATTCAACACGACGTAAGCAAAGGCCGGCGCTCCAAATACGCGTCGACTGTTGAGGATTCCGCTGAGCGCAGCGACGAGGCAGATAAAAATGAGATAGCCAACAGTAATCCTCGAGGCTGCCACCCCCGGTTCCAGTCGCCCGTCGAGCGCAAAGCCTACCGTCGTTACCCTGACGATCGGCTCCATGAAGATGAACGCGAGGACGAATATCACCAGCAGGATCACGAACATCAGCGAGATCGTTTTTCTCGCGAAGCTGTCTGCTTCCGCCTCTCCCTTTTCCTCGATGCGCCCACTATACATCGGAACGAAGGCCGCATTGAAGGCACCTTCGCCAAAGATACGGCGAAAGAGGTTTGGAAACCGAAAAGCCGCTACCCAAATGTCTGCGGTCGCTCCGGCTCCGAGGTATTTTGCGATCAGTACATCGCGAGCGAATCCGAGAACACGACTCAGAAGGGTGAAACCACTGACAGTGAAGATAGAACGAAACATGCTCCGAAAAACGTTCGAATCTCCCGAGTTCTTTCACCTATCAGCGATGCGACTGCCAGAATACAGCGGGTGCCGCCAGATCATTTGCCCCATCTTCGAATTTCGTTCCGATCTCGGTGATGGTGGGAATTGCCATGACGGCTTCCTTTCCCTCGGTGATCTTCTCAGGATCAAAAACGAGTCTTGTCAGCCGGAGTCCGGCGAGCGGAGATAGATCAGTGACCCTCGTCTCTCCAATATGGAGGCGTTGCATGCCGCTCTTCGCCAGAGGCGACAAATCAGCAACCTTCGTGCGATGTAGGGTCAGGCTCACGAGCGGGCAGGACGCCAGCGGCGAAATATCCTCGACTGGCGAATCGGTCAGCCAGAGCATTTGCAACGGCATTCCCGCGAGGGGAGAAAGATCCGTCACCTGCGTGCTGACGAGATTCAGTTCCGAAATACCGAGCCCCTTGATCGGGGAAAGATCGGAAACGTCTGTCGCGCTGAGATAGAGTTTGCGCAGCGAAGTCTTCCCTTTTAAAGCGGAAATATCCTTCACCCCCGTGTTCTCCAGATACAATTCCACGAGCGGCATATCTGCCAGCATACTGATGTCAGAAACCGCACACTCCAGAAGGTAGAGAGCCATGAGGTTCATTCCTTTAAACGGAGAGATGTCGGTGACTCCGCATTTGTCCAAGGCAATCGCCTGCACCTGCCCTCGCTGGTCGATCTGGAATTGTCCGTTGCCGGTGTATCCAGGATTGGCAGCGCGAATCACTTCATGCAGTTTTACTTCGCTCCAGAAGGTCGGCTGAGGAGGAGGTGTCTCTTTCACAGGTTCGGCAGCAGGAGCACCCTCGGCCAAGGATGCATCCTCCTCTATGGAAGAAACATCACTGTCACCACAGGAGATGAGAACGGCACTGAATAAAGAGGCAAAGAACAAGCGGATTTGCATACCCGATCCTCAACCCAAGTGCGGCTGCGTTCAAGGATGGGTTCTTGGCTGTCTCAAGGAACGGTTTCGACAAAATCCGGTGATCTTAGAATTTTATAATGACTCGAAATTACAGCGGTTTAGACCTTACAATTTTACGAACAAAAATACCTAAAAACCCGGCTGAAAACCTCTATTCAGCAACTTCTTCATTAAAACATCCTTTCATCATTAGAAACCTTCCAGGCATCGAAATGCCAACCCCCCGCGGGATCTGGGAATCGGCACCCTACCTGCACAACGGAAGCACCAAAACGGGGGCAGGAAAACGTGATCTCTGCTCTCGTGGCGGAATCATTTCTCACAGCTGAGCTTTCACCTGGCGTTACCCAACGCTTTCAGGTCGAAATGCGTGCAAAATCGAGAGCACGACGGACTTCCCTTCGACTTCGGGCCCTGCCCTCACTGGATCCGAGTCAGCGCGACGACGAGATTCTCCGGGTCATTCCGCGCTGAGGCTGAGAAATTTTTCCGTTTTTTCGCAAGAGGCACCAGCATTGAGCCGTTATAATCTGAGAATCCCCCTCAGACCTGCCATGTCCCTCGATCCCTTCGATCCGGAGTCGGAAGACTTTCCGGAACCCATGTTCGGCCATTTGCCGAATGATAAAGTTCGCCCCGTCCCCATCTACCGGCGCCGCGAATTCATTGCCGCTCTCGCGATCAGTTCACTCTCGGCGGCAGCTGCCTATCGTGCCTACCGGAGCGACATCGAGTGGGAAGAACTCGCCAAACGGGGAATGGAGTTTACGGAAAGAGCCTTCAATCGAATCGAAGAGGAGTGGGCCGATTTTCAGGATGGATTATTCTCTCCCCCTCGGACACCTCGAAGATTGAAGTCGGAAGCGGATTACAAGGCTTTCCTCGCAAAAATCTCGCTTCGCTATATCACGCCCACGGAAATCATTCGCCCTCATCGAAACATTCGTGACGGCGTTCCAAACGAGCTTCCGCCGAAGTCGTATTGGCCCCGCATTGCGAAAACTCTCAAGGTCGCTGACGAAATCCGTCACAAACTCGGCAAGCCACTCCACTGCATCAATTCCGCCTATCGTTCCCCCGCCTACAATGCGGCGTGCTCTGGTGCTGCGACCCGGTCCTATCACATGAATAATCAGGCCCTCGATCTGATTTTCACCGGTGGACCAGCTGCTGCTTCCAGAGTCGCCAAAGAGCTGCGCAAAGACAAGTTTTTCAAAGGCGGCATCGGCACCTACGCTAACTTCATTCACATCGATACCCGAGGATTCAACGCAACCTGGGATGTGTAAGTCAATCAGGATTACGTGAGAGGCCCAACAGGGTAAGGTCAACGAACTGACCCTTTTACTTATCGGCGTTTCCCAGCTGATTTTTTTCCAGAAAGCTTTCGCACCGCTCCCCTCTCTCGGTAGATTCGCGGCCATGAGCGAAGCCCTTTCCCAAAAACCCGGTGTCGTTTTCGACCTCGATGGAGTCCTGATTGATTCCCACGATCAGCACGAGCGTAGCTGGTTTCGTCTCGCTGATGAAATCGGCAAACAGCTGACTCCGGAGCAGTTCAAGGTGTCTTTCGGTATGAGGAATGAAATGTGCATTCCCGATGTCTTCGGTTGGACGACGCGAGAAAATCACGAAACAATTCGCGAATTAGGAGACAGGAAAGAAGAACTCTATCGCGAGCTGCTCGCAGAGGATCAGCTTGAGCCTCTGCCCGGAGTGCTCGCCTTGGTGGAAAATCTCTTTCAGGCTGGAATCCCCATTTCACTCGGCTCTTCGACGACTCGGAAAAATATCGAGGTCTGCTTTCGCATTACCGGCCTGAACCGCTACTTTGGACAAAATTATACCGGAGCCGAGGATGTTTCCCGCGGAAAACCCGCGCCCGATGTATTTCTCGAAGCGGCTCGAAAGATCAATCGAGTCCCTGCAAACTGCGTCGTCATCGAAGACGCCCATGTTGGCATCGAAGCCGGCTCGGCAGCTGGTATGAAAGTGATCGCCGTTACGACGACTCACCCGAGAGAATCTTTCGCTGACTCAGCTACCAGCAAAATCGTCGACTCCCTTGAGGAAGTCGACGCGGGTCTCGTGTCCGAGATTCTGAGGGGGTAAAGAAGGTTAGCGCCCTTACTTGTGTGCGTCGACGATCTTCTGAATCTCGGCGCGCTTTACACCAGCCGGTGCATTCACGTCTGCAAACTTTGCACGTGCCGCAGCAGCCTGCTCTTTGGTGACGGCTGGCGCAGCATTGCCCCACTCGTTGCGAGTGTAGGTGAGAACAGCGGCGATTTTCTCGTCATCAAGGCCAGCACCGAGAGCCGCCATCATGCCCATGAAATCCATATTTTCCTTAGCAATACCTTTCAAAATGACAAGAAGAGAAAGGTCGGGATCACCGAGTAACATTTCCGAGCCGACGAGGCTTGGAGCCATCAGCGCAGGCCCTGCCTTCAAACCTGTTCCGTCCGGCCCATGGCAGGCGGCGCAGGTTGCGTAAGTTGTTTTCCCGAGTGCCATCACAGCAGGGTCAATACCCCCAACCGAAGCGGCGGCGGGGTCTGCGGCTGCCTTCGGAGCATCGGCTGCGGACGCGGCTTTTTCTACTGCAGCTGGTGCGGCTTCAGCAGGAGCCCCGGCAGGTTGTGCGGCGGCGACTTTTTCTTCTTCATTGGGATCCTTTTTCATGCTGCCGCCCACCAGGGAGATGCCAACAACGCCAAGCATCACAATCAGGGTTGCAGGCACGAGAAAAAGGAAAACGTTCCCGATCAGAGAGAGAATCGGATTGCTGGATTCTTGGGATGCATCGCTCATGTTCGCGGGAAGGAAGCTCGATTTTGCCGGAAGTCAATTGTTTGCTAGTCCGACTTGTGTTTGAATTTACGCCAAAAATCGAGGTCTGGATACGTCTTCCCCCCTCTTTTTTGAAATTCTCATGGCCTCGGACGAAATCCAGATTCAACTCACTCCTGTCGGCAGATTGAAGTGCACGGAAATTGAGGCCGCTGCAAAGCGAATCTGGCCGGACGCTTACTCGTCCATTCTGAAACCGGGGCAGATCGAATACATGCTCGAGATGATGTATTCTCCCGCAGCCCTGAGTCGGGATTTTCACTCTGGCATCCAATATCGCTGGATCGAGAAGGCCGGGGCCCGAAATGGCTTTCTGGCTTATGGCCCCGTCTCGAGGGGTTCCTCTTGCGAATTGCACAAGCTCTATATCGAAGCGGAGGTCAGGGGGCAGGGAATCGGCAAAGGAGCGATAGAAACACTCACACATGAGCTGGAAAAAATTGGCGCCAAATCCATGCGTCTGCGAGTCAATCGCCACAACGAAACCGCCATCTACTTTTACCAGCGCGTCGGTTTTTCCATCACGGAAGAAGACAAGCTCGATATTGGTAGAGGCTTTGTCATGGATGATTTTCTCATGGAAAAACCGCTTTGAACAGCACGCAAAATTCTTCGTTTTCCCTGCTGCGAAGTGCTTCTGGAGGGGCAACAGTAGGAGATGTCGGTTAAGACATTTCAGCACAGCCAGCAAGTTCTTCGTAGTGAATTGATTCCCGCAGCGGATCGCCTTTGCCGCCTCGTCGAA
>JAKMGR010000256.1 GCA_022424805.1 Verrucomicrobiales bacterium | reverse complement strand
GCCGCTTCTTCCGCTTTCGCGGCTGCCTGTTTTTCATCGAGCTTTGGCCAGAGACTCTTGATTTCGGGGCCTTTGAGTGCGATCTCGCGAATGCTCACCCAGCCTCCGCCGATTACGTTTCGCGTGGTGACTTTTACGAAGCGAATACCCTTCGCATCGAGCGGCGTGCTCGTGTTTCCGTTTGTCTCGTTTTTGGTCTGGTCGGCCAAGGTTTTCCAGCTCGATCCATCGGTGGATCCTTCGACAAGAAACTGGTAGGCGTTGAAATCCCGTTCCCAGCTGATGTCGATGCCGGTAAGGTCCTTCGCGGAGTCGAGCTTCAGTTGAAGCCATTGCGGCTTTCCTCCACCATTCGCGCACCAACGCGTCGAGGTGTCTCCATCGACGGCGTGCCAGAGTTCGTTGGAGGGTTGGACGCTCTGGGCCGTAACTTGAACCAGCGTAGCATCCTTCGGGGCCTCACCTGTCAGGGCTTTTTTTTTTGAGCTGGCTTCTTTTTGGGAGCCTTCTCTTTTCCTTTCACGAAAGTGACTTCGTTTTCTCCGGTGTAGGAAACTCCGTAGTAGTCGTCATTCAGTTTTCCGCTTGCCCAGAGCATTCCGCGGACGACGAGGTCGAGGTAGCGATCGTCAGCGACCGTTTCGTTGTAGTGACCCATGGTCGTGCTGAAACTTTTCGCACCCTGCTTTTCGTTGGTCCATGCGACAATGGCAACGTCGGTGACTTCCTTGCCTCCCTTTTCGTATTTCTGGGTCCCCATGGCCAGTGGGTGGGCATCAAAGACGTCGACGTTGTTGTAGAGCTCCTCGTTGACGGTGGTCCAGTTTTCCAAGCCTTTGGTGATTGGATGCTCCTTGTCGACATAATCGATGGCGACAGGTGCCTTCGGACCGTGGCGGCTGGATTGAATGCCGAGATGCTTGAACCACTGATCGGTGTCGTTACGAAAACTGTGCATTGCGCAGTGAAGATGTACGGCAGGGATCGTCTTGTGCGCATCGAGAATGCGCTTCATCACAGTAAGGTCCTTGTTTCCGGCGGCACATTCGTCGTGAATGATCAGGTCGTAACCCTCGGCCCAATCATCCTTATCATAAATCGTCAGGGGAGGTTCGACCGTTTTGTCGTCTGTCCACCACACATCGACTCTGGCATTGGCACGAGCCTGGATTCCCTCGAAGAGAATCTTGTGCTGCGCGGCATAGTCGTGGCAGCAGCCTCCAGCTACGAGGAGAACTCTCAGTGGCGGCTTTTTCTCCTGTGCGGTGAGCAGAGAAATTCCAACAATGGCGACGCCGATTGCGAGCAGGGAAGGGATGATTCGTTTCATGAAAAGAGAGGCAGTAGTATCACGAAAGGCTACGAAAGCAAATGTCGACGTCTGGAGAAATGCGCTCCACGATATGACACGTTCTCGGAAGAATGATGCGAAGAATTAATCAGGTTTCAGATATTTTACACCAAGATCGCGGGGCAGCGGGGTGACGTTGTTTTTCTCTGCCCATTCGTTCCAGAGTTTGTCCATCTCGGAGACTCTCTCAGGAAACTGGGCAGAAAGATCCGTCATTTCCGAGCGATCTGTAGTGAAGTCGTAGAGTTCCCAGGGTTCGTCGTCGAGAGCGACCAGTTTCCAATTTCCCTGCCTGACGGCGCGGTTGCCCTGATGCTCGAAGTAGAGGGTGCGCTCCTTGGCCGTCCCCTCGTTGATTTGCTGGATCAGATTCCGGCCGGGGAGGGAAAGCTCGCCCTCGTAGTTCGTATCAGCAACAGCCACAGCCGTTGGCATGAGGTCGATGATATGAGAGGGTTCGTGATTGATCGAGCCGGGCTCCGATTTGAGGCCGGAGGGCCAATGGATGATTCCAGGTGAAGCGATTCCACCTTCGTGGTTGAAGTGCTTGTACATCCTCCACGGAGTGTTCCCTGCATTGGCCCATCCTGATCCGACACTGTGAAAGGTCCCACGAGAGCCCATCTTTTCGATCTCCTCTCCTTTGTGGAGAATGTTCTGGTTGCTCGATTTGATATCGAAACCGAAAGGATCCCATTCGAAACAAGCTCCATTGTCGGAGGTGAAAACAATCAAAGTGTTTTCCCATTCCTCCGCCTTTTTGAGGTCTTTGAAAACGCGTCCCACCTGCTGGTCGAGTCGATCGATCATTGCAGCATAGATCGCCATGCGACGGGCGAGGTCGAGGCGACGCTCCTCGGAAAGGCTGCTCCAGGCCGGGTTTGTTCCGACTTTGGTTTCTCCGTAATTTCGCCATGTGGAACGCGGACTTAACAGGGTCGATTCGGGGACGATACCCTGTTGCTTCATTCGGTTGAGACGGTCTCGTCTGAGTTGATCCCATCCCATGTGATAGCGGTCCGCATACTTTGCGATTTCCTCTTTGGGAGCGTGCAGCGGGAAGTGAGGGGCGTGGTAGGCGAGATAGAGAAACCAGGGCTTGTCCGGCGTTTCCCGAGCGAGATTCAAAAAGTCGATCGCATGATCAGTGACTGCGTCGGTAGCATAGAATTCTCCTTTCTGATATTCGCGAGCTTTGCGACCTTCGGGAAAACGAATGAGGTGATCGGGGTCGAAGAATCGCTTGGCGCTGACGAGAGTCCCGTAGAATTCTTCAAATCCGTTTTGCGTGGGATCGGGTGTGCCAAGATGCCATTTTCCGGACATGAAAGAGCGGTATCCAGCGGGAGCCAAAGCTTGGGCTATCGTTTGTGCTTCGTCGGAAACGACGCCGCGAAAACCAAGGAGACCAAGATCGTTGGTCGTCATATGTCCGAGACCGACGCGGTGTGGATACTGGCCCGTGAGTATGGCGGCGCGTGAGGGGCAGCAACGACCGGTGTTGTAAAACTGGGTCAATCGAACACCGCCCGCAGCCAGTGCATCGAGGTTTGGTGTTTCGATTTCTCCGCCAAAGCAGCCTAGATCACTGAAGCCGAGGTCATCGACGATGATGCAGAGAATGTTCGGTTTTTCTGCCGCCTCCATGAGAGGAGAGAAGCAGGAAATGAGAATGAGGAAAATGATTCGGGACATGACGTAGACTTCTCGGGTAAGTGGCTAGCTAATTCAGCGCTTGATTTTAATCTTGTTCATCACCAACGATTTAGAGTGTGATAAAACGATGAAAGCAGTAGTGGTTGGGGTCTTGTTGATTGGATTTGTTGGGTTTGTCTCGGGAGAAGATAGCAGCAAGCCTGGTGATCTTGTCGAAATTCGGGCGAAGATTCATAAAAAGAGTCCGGACGTGACCTTCTCATCTCGGGGAGCCTCGCAGAGGCCATGCAATCGAAGTCCCCCTTCGGCTTTGAAAAGCTGGGCGATGAAGAGCTTCGAGGAAAACAGAAGCCGGGAGCCGTCTACGGAGTAAATCCCGCATGAAGCAGTTCTTCAGGACGTTACGAGAAACTTTCGCAAGGTTTCTGTCAGGACTTCAATGCCCCAGTGAAACCCGCCAATCGGGATGCGTTCGTCATGACCGTGGAACATCGCCGCAAAGTCGAGGCCGTCCGGTAACTGCAATGGATAGAAACCGTAGCAGGTCGCCCCGAGTCGAGAGTAGTTGCGACTGTCCGTAAAGCCGGGAATGATCGAGGGTACGATGTAGCTTCCGGGATCGGCATCGAGCAGGCTCTTTTTCATCTGCTCGAAGAGGGGTGTTTCTTTGGAGAAGGATACCGCGGGAGATTCCTGCAGAACTTCGAATTGTGCTGCGTCGCCTGTGATTGGTCGGATGACTTTTTTCAGTTCCTCAATCAAATCGGCGGCGCTTTGTCCCGGTACGAGACGACCGTCGATATCGACGCAGGCAGAGCCGGGAAGCACGTTGATTGCTTCGCCTGATTGCAATCGGGTCGGTGTAGCCGTGTTTCGCAGTATCGCTTCGAGCGACTTGCGCCGCGAGGGGTCGGATACAGCGAGAGGCAGGAGGCGCGGACCGATCGTAGGGTGGGCGAGAAGCGGGGCGAACGCTTTTGCGATCGCATTTTCAGGCGCCGCGAATCCAGCGAGAAAGTCGTGGGCTTCATTACCGGCGTGCCAGGGCAATCGGCTCGCAGAAATTGCAGCAGTTGCTCTGGCCAGCTTTTCCACGGAACTGTCAGTCGCTGGAAGCGAGCTGTGGCCGGGCTTTCCCTCCACCGTGAGTCGAAGCCAGGCGACACCTTTTTCTGCGACCTGGATGGGATAAAAGCGGTTTCCTTTTTGGTGGACGGTGAAGCCACCAACTTCGTTGATCACGTATTCGGGATCTCCTCCGAGAAGGTCGGGGCGCTCGTTGACGAGCCATTTGGATCCGTGCTCGGTACCAGCCTCTTCGTCAGCGACGGCTGCGAAAATGACATCGCGATTGATGGGGGTGTTTTCTCGTTTGAGTCGAGTCAGGGCCGCCACTGCCATGACCGCAAAACCCTTCATGTCGATCGCGCCTCGCCCCCAGAGGCAAGTGCCATCGTTATGGCCGGAGAAGGGTGGGTGAGTCCACTTTGATTCATCTGCCGGGACTACGTCGAGATGTGAACTGAGAACGAGCGGGCGCTTGGTTCGGTTTTCGGGTGCTGCATTCCAGCGGACCGTCAGGTTGGGGCGTTCTTCTGAAATTCCGTTGAGTTTCGGTTCGAGTCCTTCGGACCGGAATATATCAGCGATACAATCGGCAGCAGCCCGTTCGTTGCCGGGAGGGTTTGTCGTATCTATCCGTAGCAATTGCTGAAGCAGTTCGGTCGCGGACTCCAGTTCAGCCGATGGGAATTCGCTGGCGGCCATGCTTGAAATCTACTTCCGGGTTCCCTTGAATGTTTTCTCTCCGATGTTGTCTCGTTCGAACATTGAATCGGGATAGTTTCCGATATTCACATTGCTGAAGGTCAGATTGATTGTGCGTGAGCTGTCGCGGATCACCATTTTGGAGAGGAAGGGGCTTTCGTTGGCCCTATTCTTGTATTCCATTGTCGAAGTGCGGAGTAGGTTTCCGGACTTGGCATAAAATTCGGCTTTTTTACCGAGGCTACCGCTCTTGGTGACCCAGTATTTGATCTGGGCGTAGGTATCGCCGAGCGAGTTGGCTTTCATGGTGTAGACGGTCGCGGTTTCGCCATTCACTTCACCATCTTCTTTCCCTACGACTTTGTAGCCTTCCACAAAACTAGTCGATGCGATGTCACCGATAGCGGCATCTCCGGAGAGCCGCTGTTTTTTGGAAACGGAAACGGGTCGGCTTAATCCGGGCTTCCAGAACCACATCGCTCCCTTGGCCTCGGCGAGATATTTTCGTCCGGCAGCATCTGCAGGCTGAATGACTTCCGCATGAATTTTTCCGCCTTTTGCAGTGGCCAGAAATTGTGCGCTTTTCGCTCCCGAAACATTGACGGTCCACTGGACTCCCGTATTGCCGACCATGATCCCGCGGGCTTTTTCCGCTGCGAGCAGGGCGGCGTCCTGTGCGTTGGTTGGAATGCACGAAAAACTGAGAAGAGAAACGGTGAAGAGGAGCTTTTTCATCCTGGTAAAGGTTACACGTGGCCGAGTGATTGCACAATACTTTGATGGGCTGCCCGACGCGCCGGAGCAATCGCCGCCAGCGCGGTGAATATCACAAGGAGGACGAATGTGAGGAGAAGATATTCCGGCAAAATCTTAATTTCCCAGACAATTTCTCGAGCTGTTACGGGCGGCTCCCAAGTCGGCTCAAGCGCGGTGATGAGCAGCGAAAATCCAACCGTGACGACTAATCCGGTAAAGGCCCCAATGATCCCGAGAAACATGCTCTCGATTCCGAAAAGACGAACCACGCCGGGTCGTTTCAAGCCAATCGCGCGCAAGGTGCCAATTTCACGGGTTCGCTCAACGACTGCCATCCCGATCGTGTTGAGGACGGACATGATGACGATAGTGGCGATGATCGCGAAGACGAGACCGAAAATGATGTCGAACATGCGCTTGGTTCGCAGGTAGAGACGCGAGACTTCATACCAGGGGATGACCTCCCACTCCGCCTCGGGAAACATTTCGCGCAAGGATACGACGACGGAATCGGTGTCTTCATCTTTGTGCAGGAGAATGCGCACGCAGCTTACTCCGTCCGTGTCGTAAAGCGTCTGAGCCAACTCGAGCGGGAGGTAGAT
>JAKMGR010000233.1 GCA_022424805.1 Verrucomicrobiales bacterium | reverse complement strand
AATCGGTTGTCCTCACGAAGTTTCTTTTTGGTGCTGTCCCACCAACTCTTGTATTTGCTTTCATCAACGACTCGGCCTTTCACCATTTCCTCGAGCTGATCGAGGTAAAGTTTGTCGTCGTGGCTGCTGAGTGCGAGGCCGACGAGGTCAACCGGATCAGCTTTCGCCATATCCTGAAGTTCCTCAAGTGAAGTGAGGCGACGAGCGAGAAAGGAATCATCCGCGATCGGTGTCAGAGACATTCCTGCGAATTTCATCCCGAGTTCGTGACCGGGTTTATTCTCGAAGTCGACGACTACTTTCAAATTCAGTCGGTCCCAATCGGCAACGCGGCCGACGCCCCAACTCTTGTGGCGGCAAAAGGTGCCGGGATTCAACGGTTCCAATTCGTCGGCGGTAGCCGCTTCGATTTTTCCCCTCGAAAGGAGTTTTTCTAGATCTGGGTGCATTATGTTCAACATAGGATGAACCGCGTAACAGCCAAGCGAAAAAAAAAATTTGGTTGCCAAGCCCGAATCACCTGTCTAATCTGCGCACATCTATGAAGAAAATTCTGGCTGTTCTCATGCTCGTTGCGTTCTCGTCTGTATCTCTCGCGGATATACACGAGCCGCCCACGTCGAAATACACAAAGACTCGCAAGCTTGCGCGAGGGATGTCCAATATACTTTACGCATGGACTGAGGTTCCTTCGACGATGGATCGTTGGGGTGAGCTTCACACCGAGCAGGCTGCTGGAATCTACCACGCGGGCTTTCTTCAGGGCTTTCAGCGTGCCGGTGCACGCCTCAAATATGGCTTCTACGAAGTGATTAACTGGCAGCGTCCTCTTTACAAAGACAGCTATCGTCCTTCTATGCCTGACATCGATTACCTTCCTTGGCGCGGTTACGAAGAGTTTCCTCCTCAGATTGGGTATCTTTCCACTGCCGGCTACACTCGAGGCCGGACTTGGTAAGAAATCAGGCTCAGAAATTTTCAAAAAGCCGTTTCTCCTCGGGGAAACGGTTTTTTTGTTTTGAATAAACGAACGATCAGCTCTCGTAGGTTCG
Source organism: Verrucomicrobiales bacterium (assembly GCA_022424805.1). Taxonomy (GTDB): domain Bacteria; phylum Verrucomicrobiota; class Verrucomicrobiia; order Verrucomicrobiales; family DEV007; genus Arctic95D-9. The sequence continues at coordinate 1,595 of JAKMGR010000233.1, read as the reverse complement.
AATGAAGTTGGAGTAAAATTCGACTCCCTTCTCCAGATCGGATACTGCGATAAATTCGTCTTTGGTGTGGGCCTGAGCAATCTTTCCAGGGCCCACTGCAATTGCAGCGAGTCCTTTTTCACCGAATCTGCCCGCATCGCAGAACCAGGGTGCAGTCGTGAGATTCGATCCTATTGACTGAAGTCGACGCACACCATCTGTTTCCAAATCGGTAAAAAGCGGTACGGAATGACCGAGAATCCGAGTCGAAATGGAACCCTGCGGATCCAGATCAAGCAGGATGCGTTCGACGAGAGCCTGGCAACCGCCCGCTTCGTGAAAAGCCGGAGTCTCGCGGAAATCGAGAGATGCGCGGCAGCTCGAAGGAACAATATTCGCGCTCGACCCGCCCATCATCTCACCTAGGCTGACAGTAGGGTTGCCGAGAACCGGATCGGAATAATTCGGCAGCTCGCGTTCTATCGCAACGATCAGGGGCTCGAGAATCGGCAATAATTTCCGGATCGCATTTTCTCCGCGCTCCGGCGTTGAGCCGTGACATGAAATACCTTCGGTAGACAGTTCGAGCCAGACGCATCCTTTCGAAGCATAGACCGTTTCCAGTTCCGTCGGTTCGCCGACGACAGCAAATTCGAATTCATCAGCGTGATGTTTCGCAAAATGGATCGAACCGGGTTGGCCAGCCTCTTCACCCATCAGCCCGCCAAAACTGACCGAGTGAGTCAAGGTCGGGATCCCATCGCGCAATTCATACAGGGCCCAGAGCATAGCTGCCATTGTCCCTTTGGTGTCAGATGCTCCTCGTCCCCAGATTTTTCCTCCTCGAACTTCTCCGGAAAAAGGTTCGATCGTCATCCCACGAACGCTGACCGTATCGGTGTGGGGTGCAAAAAGGAGACCTGGTTTGTCCTTTCCACCCTGAAAACGACCAGTCACATTCGGCCTGCCGGGAAGGACTTCTTCGAAAGTGACCTCCGCTCCACAATGTTCGAGAAATTTCCCCAGCCAGACGGCGCAATCCCTCTCTCCAGTCGCACCCTGATCCGGAGCGCTGTCGGGGTTGATACTTGGGATTTGGATCAATTTCTGGAGAAGAGAAACGACAGAGTCGGGGGCATTCATCACCAATCAGATAAGGGCTGCAGGCCGATTCCGCAATCCTGCGCATCAAAAAAGCAGAATTTGGACAATTCGATTCGATTATGCTGTTGACATAAGGCGCTCATTCTGGCCTAAATATTAACTCGAAGTTTTTAAAATTGTCTTCATGAGTGACACAGAACCTCAAAAGCCGTCGGTTAGCACATCTACAGTTCCTTTGAAGAAGGAAACTGTCCGTATCAGCTTGCGCGCACCAGCCGAAGATTCCGGCCCGGTTGCCCCGAAAAGCTCCACTGCACCAATTCCATCTGACGCTCCTACGACTGCGCCGACTTCACTTGCGCCCAGCGCGCCACCTGCGCCTAGCGCGCCACCTGCGCCACCTGCGCCACCTGCGTCACCTGCAACATCTGGAGCGCCTGTTCCTCCTGCAGCGCCGACCGGGGCAAAGACAATTCCTCTTTCCAAAGGTCCTGATCCGCTTGGCCCGACCA
>JAKMGR010000180.1 GCA_022424805.1 Verrucomicrobiales bacterium | reverse complement strand
GCATCGCCCGTGGCATCTTGCAGATGAAGCGCAAGATTTTCTAAGAGCGCGTGTTGCTCCGTTAATATGGTGGTGACCTGTGAGAAAATGGCCGAAGCAGAGGCCACCTTTTTCACCAAAGATCGGTCTCCGGACCCCTACATGGACGAAGCCGGGCGCAAGTGCGCCGAGGCGATCCGGTTTTTCTTTCCTGATCCGGCCCACGCGGAAATTTTCTGTGGCGGGGGCAACAATGGCGGCGACTCCCTCGTAGTCGCAAGATGGTTGAAACGTTGGGGCTGGCATGTCGAAGTTCACTTTTCCCACGGCGAAGAAGGGCTTTCCCCGCTGGGCTCGAGGAAATGGCAGGAATACCTCGACGAGGATATGCCTGTTAGGAAGCCTCGGAGTCGAGAGCGAATTCTCGTGGATGGATTGCTCGGTATTGGCGCGAACGGAGCACTCCGCGGTGCCATTCGCACGATGGCAGACCAGTTGAATGAGATCAGGGGAAGAGAGTTTGCGACTTGTTTTGCGATCGATATTCCGACGGGGCTGGATGGCGATTCCGGGGAACGATACGAGGGAGCAGTGGTCTCTGACTACACCCTTTCCATCACAGCTACGAAAACAGGCTTTGCCGCTGAGCAGTCGATCGATGCGGTCGGCCGCCTCGTCGAAATTCCTCTGGATATCCCCGTGAGTGGTGATGAATCGATTCGGTTTTTGTTTCCTTCCAATCTTCGGGGCCGACTTCCTCGAAGACCATTTCATTTGCACAAAGGTAAGGCAGGGCGTGTCTCGATTTTTGCCGGCTCTCGCGGGACAACAGGGGCTGCAATCCTGACCGCAATGGGCGCGTCCAAATCAGGAGCGGGTCTCACGACGCTCTTTGTTGAAGAAAACATCTTTCCACTAGTCGTGCCCAAATGCCCTGCTGAAGTGATGGTGCGCCCGATCCAGAGTGACAACGATGTTCTCGATTTCGAATCCGATGTTCTCGCAATCGGTCCGGGTCTCGGGACATCGCCGCGCGAAGCATTGATCGATCAAATTTGGACCCATTCCAAGCCAGTCGTCGTTGATGCAGATGGCCTCAATGCTGCGGCAATAGATTCTCGATCCTTCTCCGAATTGCCAGCCAATCGACTTCTCACGCCACATCCGGGAGAACTGAAACGGCTCACCGAACAAACAGCGGACCGGGTTTCCATCACGAGAAAGCTCGCCGACGAATGGGGGGTGACTCTGTTGCACAAAGGCTCTCGAACGGCCATAGCAACCCCCGACCATCCGGTCGAACTCAACACGACTGGCCACCCTGGAATGGCGAGTGGCGGCATGGGCGACGTCCTCACCGGGGTCTGTGCCTCTTTGATCGGGCAGGGAATTTCTACGCACGATGCCGCGAGCCTCGGCAGTTGGCTGATTGGTCGCGCGGCTGAAATCGCGCGGGACAAAAATCAAATCGCAGCTTCGTCTGTCACAGCTACGCTGATGGCGAAGCATCTCGGCTCGGCGATGCGAGATTTGGAATCAGGTGGCCTCTAGCCCAGCCTCACTTTCGGTTTGCCTGGGCTCCAGTGGGACCGGAGCCATCCATGAGAACGGTTTCACGGGAACATTTCTCAGGATGGAAAAAGCCACGAGTAAAATCACGAGGGTAAGGGAATAGCCATATTTCCAACGGAAATTTTTCCAAGGCAAAATGGGTTTCCACTTTCCGGGGAACACCCAGTTCATCCAGGTGCGGGCCAACCAGAGAAGGAAAAACGGCAACGCAATCACGAAAACCACGTTCTGGTGTAATGCACCTCCAATATGGCCACGGAGCAGTGCCTGGGCAGCACGAGTATTTCCACATCCGGGGCAGTAGAGACCCGAGACCGATTTCAAGGTGCACTTGGGGAGGAAATGCTGATCTCCCGCCAAGTCAATACGCAGCAGATACGTCGCCATAGCGAGTCCAACGAGGAGGCACGCGACAGTCAAACTCCACTTGGCTGCAATTGGCATCAGGAAGGAAGAAGGAATTATTCAGTCAAGGCACCAATGACTCCTAGGCCAAAAAACACACTTTGCACGACAATCCCCACCCCAAAGGAAATCCAGAACCACATTTTCGCATTTTTCGAGGCTTCTTTTGCGGCAGCGATATCACCCGCCTGAATAGCGGGATCAACTTTTATGGAATAGACGAGTGAAACTAGGCCGGCGGGTAAGCAGCAACAAATGATCGCGACGATGGACTGCCAGAGATACGTCGGAATCTTCTCTCCGCTGTAGGGAGCCGGAGAAAGAGTGGTGGAGGTAGCGGCGGAAGGTGCTGCCTCTGGAGAAGGTGTTGAAGCGAGAGGATCCGGCGTAGCAGGCGTTTGCCCAGCTTGTGCATGAGAGAATTCCGACAGCGTTCCGATCGGTGCCCAGTCGGACATGGAGTCGTTCCAAACTAGATCACTGGATGTGATTTGCCCGATCCGGAAAAGCTCGTCCAGTTGTTCCTTTTCTACCGGGCCATTCTGTTGGCCATTTTTTGCGTAAAACCAGTCCATAAGAAAGGGAAAGACGTTTCAGTTGGGAGAAACATCAAGACAATTCACCAACGATTGAGCACACGCCTAAGAATTTCATTCTGAGTCGAGAGCATCTGTTCACGATCCGGCTCGACGAGATCGGTGTGCCCGTTCAAGTGCAGCAAGCCGTGAATGAGATACAGCAGGACTTCTTCTTCGACCGAATTCTTGTGCTCCGGCCCCTCACGCTCTGCCGTATCGACGCTAACGAGTATTTCGCCATGATGAAAGGTGATGACATCTGTCGGCGTCGGATCGCCCATGAAATCACCGTGAACACGAGCGATCTCTTCGTCACCGATAAGAGAGACTTCTACGGAAGAAAGTTGAGGTAAAACAGGCTCCTCGCTCCCGACCGATTCCAGGCAATCTGGCAGGGCATGAATTGCCTTTTCCGCAAGCCACTCGACTCGCACCAGGTCACCCTTTGTATGATCGAATAACTCGATAATCGGTTTCGAATCCTCCAAATTGGCGAGATTCTCCATATCAATGCGCGGTCGAAAAAAGGTCAGCGAGCAGCGACCTCTTCCTCTTTCGTGTCTTCGCTCTTTTTCGGCGAATCAGAATCCAATTTCTTTTCTTCTCCCGTCTTTTTTTTCGATTTCCGCGATTTCTTCTTCGATTTCTCCGAACCTTCCTCAATTTTCGGATACTCGATGCGTGTGTGCATCATGCTGCGGAGAGTTGCCGCAAAACTGCGTTTGATCGTCGCTAGATCTTCCAAGGTCAGAGCCGCATCGTCGAGCTGGCCATCATTGAGCCTATCGCGGAAAATCGATTCGATGAGCTCATCGATTTTCTTTGGCGTCGGCTTTTGCAGACTGCGCGACGCGCTCTCCACCGAATCAGCGAGGCTGATGATGGCACTCTCACGAGTCCGAGGCTTCGGACCTGAATAGCGAAAGCTTTCTTCTTTCACTTCGGGGATATCTTCCTCGTGAGCCTTCCCGTCCTCAAATTGCTGCTGCACTTCGTCGCGCAATTTAAGCGCACGATGATAGAAAAACTGAATGAGCGAGGTTCCGTGGTGCTCCTGAATCACATTCACAATCTGAGGATTCAGCTTGTACTGAATCGCCATATCAACACCGTCTTTCACGTGCGCCATAACGATGAGGGCACTCATATTCGGGGTCAATTCGTCGTGAGGATTCGGTGCGTCACCGATGTTTTCCACAAAGTAGACGGGTTTGTTCATTTTCCCGATATCGTGAAAGTAGGAACAAACCCGACACATGATTGCATTCGCGCCGATCTCTTCGGCCGCTGTCTCCGCAAGCGTAGCAACGACGAGACTGTGATGGTAGGTGCCCGGCGCCTCGATCGTCATCCTCTTCAACAGCGGGTGGTTCAAATCCGCCAGCTCGATCCAGGAAACATCGGTAGTGATACGAAAAAGAGCTTCCAGAAGCGGCAGCAATCCGCTGACGACTACGGCCGTGAGCGTAGAAACGAGAATCGCAGACATTGCCTGCTTCGCGACCATCTCCCATTGCACTAAGGTCGCATCAAACCCCGGCCATTGAATTTGGCCGAGAGTGAAAGCAAGAAGGACGCACGCAAGTCCAGCATAGGCGCCAGCAACAACGAGACGGCTTCGTTTTCTTACTTGATTCGTCAGATAGATCGCAACGAAGCCACAGATCATGGAGAAAATAACGAAGACGAATGCTTCGTCGCGAGCCACGGTCATTCCACCAAACAAGCTCGCGTAGACGACCGCGAAGGTTCCATGTCTCCGCCCGACAAGCAGGGACAGGACCATGGGTGCAAAGATGTAAGGCTCGACAAGGAATTGAAATCCTCCACCCCGTGCAAAGGTCGACGCGACATGTTCGGACAGCTTAACCAGCAGGAGCTGGAGAACAATGATCGTCAGCATCAATGTGACCGTCGAATTTTGTCGAAAGGTCTGCGGCAAACTCACGTGCCAGTGGATCATCACCGTCGCTGTGATTACCGTGACAACGACGACGGCCTGCATCGGATTGCCTGCGAAGAGTGCCTCTTCGTTGCCTGAAAGAATAATCCAACCGGAAACGAGCGCGGCAAACACAACAAAGAGCAGCAAGCAGACCTGAAAAGACGAGCGAAGCACCGCCGAAAAAGCGGTCTCGTTCGGTCTTCTACGTTTCCGACCACTGGAAAATCCACGGCTCTGCAAACGCTTTTGGGCGAAGAAGTGAAACATGTAAGGTCTGTTGATGCTTTGAGATCAGTCCTCGCATGGACGGAGTCAAAATTGTGTTCTCCGCTATTTTTACCGCCATTTACTCTCTGAGACAACCTCGATTTACGATAAAAATTGTTCAAATGATCAGCATACAGTCACCATAACTGAAGAAGCGATACCGTTCCTCGACCGCCTTTCGATAGGCTTCGAGCATGAGTTCCTTTCCCGCGAGAGCACTGACGAGCATCAGCAGCGTAGACTTAGGGAGGTGAAAGTTGGTCAACAAAGAATCGACCACTTGGAAGTCGTAGGGAGGATAGATAAAAATGTCCGTCTCTCCCTGCTGCGGCTGGAGCCCGGATTTGCCAACTATTTTTCCGCAGGCCTCAAGGACTCGCACGACGGTCGTACCGACAGAAAACACACGCTCGGCATTCTGGATTATTTCCACCGCCTCCGTGCCGAGGGAATACCGCTCTGAATGCATATGGTGATTGTTCACATCCTCAACCGACACGGGTCGAAAGGTGCCGATTCCGACGTGAAGGGTGACGAAAGTATGCGGCAATGAGGCGATCATTTCCTCTGGGAAATGCAGCCCAGCAGTAGGCGCCGCGATAGCCCCCTCCTCCCTGGCATAGACAGTCTGGTAGCGATCGCGATCCTCCGCACCGTCAGGACGATCAATGTATGGAGGCAGCGCGAGATGGCCGTAGGCATCATCATTCGGCGCGTGATCGAATTCGATAATTCTCTCGCCGCCCTCTTCGCAGATTTCGACAACCGTCCCTGTCGATTTTCCAATATCGACGGTACGTCCGACTTTGAATCGTTTCCCTGGACGGACCAGGCACTTCCAACGCGTCGGCGAAATCATATCGACACGCAAAATTTCGCGCGTTCCATCATTGGAAAAAAAACGTGCCGCAACGACTCGCGTGTCGTTCATCACGAGCAGATCGTTTTTGCTGACAAAATCCGGGAATTCGGCGAATTGCCTGTGCTCGATCGTGCCGGAAGCGCGATCAATGACCATCATACGGGACTCCCCTCGCCGCTCGGGAGGGCGTTGGGCAATAAGTTCGTCAGGAAGATCGTAATCAAAATCGCTGGTGCGCATCTCTTTCTGATAGCCGAGAAACACCTAAAAGAAAGCGCCTTCAACGGCATCTACTCAAAGCCATGACTGCGAAGGAAGTTCCATATGGCTGATGATAGGAATAGAATGGGAAGTCCCACCAAGATCCGTCTCTCTCCTGCAAATCGAGCAAAATCCCCGCGAGCATTTTCTGGTGCGGTGGCCGTTTCTCCTCCGGGAGCGATTCGATGCAATAGCCGGCATAGCAATGTCCGTAGTAGAAAAAGTATCCCGCCACCGCGAACCAGGCTTCATGAGGAATCGGACGTTTGCGGCCGATATCGAGCCAACCATTGCGCTCGCCCAACCGAACGAGCCACTCTTCGATCACTTCATCGGTAATTTTTTCGTCGCCCCAGAGCCGCAAGGCATAGTTACAGGATTGCGAACGGGCAAGGCTGCCACCAGGGCGATTGATTCCATAAAATGGACGTGACTTCAGATACTCCCCATACAGATAGCTGTGGTCTGGTTTACGCTGACGGTTGATTCCATCAATGGCCCGCTGCACCAGTTTTTCCGGGACATCTACGCCCTCAATTTCGCGAGCACGATGCAAAGCAACCAGACATGTCGCTGAGGTAAAGCTGATCGAACTGGAAGCAGGTTTCGCGGCACCAATCGCAAAGTCGTAGTAGCCCCAACCGCCATCTACTGATTCGTAGCGTCCCAACCGATCGATCTGCTGATTCATGACTGCAGTAATCTTTTTCCGGGTTTCTCCATCAGCTCGGGGATACATGTCGGCCAGTGCACGAACGCCGTAAGCATGAGTCCAGACATTGTAAATCGCGGTGGGAGTGGCTCGACGAACCCGGGGGAGATTCTCGAGGAGATAGCCCTCCCCTCTCTGCAGAGCCTCTTTCGGTGGACCGTCCTCTTCGCAGAGACCTGATTCGATCAGGGCCGAAACTGCCATTGCCGTGACCGCAGTCACAAACGCTTCATGCGAACCCGGAGCGGGCGCGTAAATATTTAGGCCCTTGGTCTGACGTGGGGATCCCCAACTGCCATTCTTGTTTTGATCGGCGACCAAGAAGTCGATCCCTTTTCCGATCGCTTCATCAACCGAGCTGGATACAGGCTCAGTGCTCGACTTAGCAGGCTCTGCCGTAAGGACAGACGCACAGAGCAGAGTGGAAGCTGCGAGGAAAGTGAGACGCGAAACCAACATCAGAATCACTTTTTCTCCGGCGTTTCTTTTTTCGCTTCGGGTTCTTCCTTTTTCGCGGGAGCCGGAATCTCGATTTCATCGTCGGCCGCGAGACCTTTGAGAATCTCGATGCGATCGCCCTGGGTTCTTCCCGTTTCTACAACGGCAATCTTTCCTCCTTTTCGCTTCACCGTTTTCTTTTTCCCCTCCGTTTTTATGGCCGATACAGGAATGGTCAGAGCCTTGTTATTTTCGTAAACCGTCACCTCTGCATCGGCGAGCATTCCGGGGAAAACATCGACTTCCTTGCCGTGACCGATACTGAGAAGAGTGTCGTATGTGCCGTCAGAAAAGGGAACTCGCGCAGCCTTCTGCACCTTGCCTGTGAGTTTTTCTTCGCTGTTCCACTTCAAGGTGATCTCTGCATCTCGACCAGGCTCGACACCCTTGCGCTTGTCAGCAGGAACTGCCGCACGCAAATGAACTTTCGCCGGATCGGTGACCGTCATCACAATCTCACGGGAGGTAAGGTTCCCTCCGGGAATCAGCTTTTTCGCAACTGTCGATCCAGTTGTCCATTTGCCACGCTGATTCATGCCGTAGTATACGATCCCGTCATGGGGTGCACGAACTGTCATGCCATCAAGATCAACCGTGTATTCATCCAGCGCGCGGTGCAACTCGCCCATTTCTCGCTCCTTCGCTTCGACTTCAAGTCGCTTTTTCTCAAGCGCATCCCGAGTCGCTTTTTCCGAAGTTCGCCAGTTGATCCTCGATAGCTCAAGCGAGCGCTCCATACGCTCGTGCTCACGCGGGATCGTCGTAGATAGAGTTCGGTCAGTTCGCGCTTTTGACTGCTCCAGCATCCAGCTATACTGGTCCACCTCGTTCTGCGCGCGCAGGAGGATAATTTCCTCTGTCTCCTCAGTCAGATCATCGGCATCGTACATCTTCTTGAGCTGATCCAGTTCCTCTTCCGCGTATGCCAGGTACTGCTCCACCTGTTTCACGGACTCCTTCGCATCGCGCTCCCGCATCGGTCTGGTAACATCTTCGTAGTAAGCGAAGTCCTCTTCCGACTGCATCTTCGAGTTACGCAAAGTTTCCAAGGTAATCGGGGTCGACTTTTCGAGCTTTTCCAATTCCTGACGAAGCGTATTGAATTCCAATTCCTTCAGCGGCATGCCCGCTTTCGTTTCGCGGATCTTTCGCTCGAGCAGTTCTCGATCCAGTTCGATCAGAACGTCTCCTCCCTTCACCTCTGCTCCATGCTCCACCACTTTGACCACGAGAAGATCAGTCCACCGTTTGGGAACCACGGCGATCGGCGTCATCTTTGAGCTTTCGACAATTCCAGAAATTTTCGATTTCACCGCGAGTGGGCCCTCCTTGACCTTCTCCGTCGCGACCTTTGGTTCGACAGCTTCTTTTTTCTTTTCCTCCGCTGCCTTGGGCTCTGCCTTTTTCTCTACCTTGGCCTCTTTTTTGGCAGGAGTTTTTTTCTCCGCTTTGTCATCAGCAATGACGGCGCTTCCAAGAGCGAGGGAAAGCCCGAGAACACAAGCGGTGAAGCAGTTTTGAAA
>JAKMGR010000154.1 GCA_022424805.1 Verrucomicrobiales bacterium | reverse complement strand
ATGCAACCGGGGCTCACGAATCTTTCGTCCGAAAGCCACCTCGAATTTCACCGGCACCCGTCGCACCGAAGTTCGCTGCAAAACGTGAATCGAGTGGTCGGCTGTTGGGCATGCTGAGCCAGATGCGAAAGAGGCAGCGCTTTTCTGCCGGATCTTCAAAATCTTCGAAAGCAGACCTGCGATGCAGTGTGACCCAATTGTTGAGAAGTAGAACATCACCGGGCTTCTGATGAAGAAAAGCGGCGTGGCCCGGCTCCGCAGCAACTTCCTCAAGAAAGTCCATCGCCTCGATTTGCGCATCGGTTAGCTTTGGAAGGTCCGGGTCGGCGTGGGCTCGGTCGATAAGGACTCGGAGAAAACTGCAGGCAAATTGATCCTGACAAAATGAGAAAATGGGCTGCTCGCAGTAGGGCTGCTCATTACCGAGATCGACGGTGTGTCGCTTGTAGAGAAATGTTTCTTCCAGGACGGTAAGCAAATCGGGACGTCGACGAGCAATTTCGTTGTAGAGATACATGGAGCTTACGATCTCGTTATCTCCTCCTTCCTTCGCTTGCTTCCAGCAGAGAAATGCGATGACATCGCAACGGTCGGTATGAAACGAGAGCTTATTCCTTGTGTTTGGACCTCGTGTTCGAGGATCGTTTTTTCCGAAGCCAGCGTCGGTCACGTCGAACACAGAGTCTCCTTTTTCATTCTGCGAAAGGAGGTGGCCAATCGAACCACACCAATCTTGAAAGGCGTCGCGCGCGCTATCTTTGGAGTGATGATCCAGTGGAAAGTCGCGCAGCAAGACAACACCAGCACCATTCTCGAGTCGGTCGCATAGATCTTCAGGATCTGCCTTGGAGAATGATACTACCCAATCGGAACTCTTCTCAAATTCCTCACCACGCCACGCGGCCGGATGGGAGAGAGAGGGCGTCATTTCTTTTCACTGGAAGCGATTTTGCCGAGTAATGCTGTGTCCGCTTCCCCTTCGAGATAGCCGTGCTTCACAAGAAAAGCATCCATTTTCAGAACGGTGTCTTTAAAATGTTCGGCCTTGCCTTGGCCGAGCTTGAGATTGAAAAAACCATGGGGCTCATCCTCGTAGAGATGTAATTCCGAATCGATGCCGAGTTCTTTCTGTTTATCACGGAAGGCTTCGGCCTGGCTCACAGGGATGAGCTTGTCCTTCGTTCCGAGAAAAACAATCGTCGGGGGATCGTCTTTTGTGATGCTATGGGCAGGGGAAATCGACGGGAACCATTCTTTCACCCGGCTGTGTCCGTAGCCCTCAGGGCCGTTGTTGTAGACTGGATTAAAAAGGAGCAGGACTTCGGATCGCGAGCTAATTTCTGCGTCTTCGCTTTCTTCATCGAAGCCATCACACATCCCGGTTGTGGCAGCGACATGGCCACCAGCTGAGCCGCCGCCCGCTGCAATTCTATCGGGATCAACGCCAAGACGCTTTGCGTTTTTCCGAACCCAGCGAATCGCGGATTTTCCGTCGGCGACACATTCGCGAGGGGTGGTTTTCTGGCGGGATTTCACGCGATAGTCGGCGAGAAAAACAACCATGCCTCTTCCGGCAAGATAGTTTACGTGCGGCTCGAACTGGGTGACGGAGCCGCCGTTCCAACCGCCTCCAAAAAAGAAGACAGCAGCGGGGCGGGAGTCCGTTTTTGTATCGTGATTCGCTGGGTCGATTCGGTAGATTCGCAGGTCATCTTCCGAGGCTTTTTTGTAAACCTCGACCTCGGCTCCTTTGATCGGGACAAGTTCGGTCTCAGCGTTTGCTGTAGCGAAAAGAAGAACAGCAGAAAGCAGGTAGAGATGTTTCATGGCAGGAAGATAGAGGAAACGATCATTCACACCAGAGCAAAAAAGCACGGGAAGTGGTGCTACCCGAGACCGTGCTAAGAGATGTTTTCCCTATTAAATTTGTCCTTTGCGCTATCGTCTCGTGTTCTCATGCATGAGTCACCTATATCCATTCGACACCTTGTTGGCCTGATCGCTGGCGCGCTTTGCATCGCCTTCGCGCCGATCTTTGCGGTGTTGGCCCGTCAGGGTGACGGTGCAGTTGGCATGTGGGATTCCGCGTTCTGGCGGGTTTGCCTCGGCGCAGTTGCCTTGGGAATCTTGTTCGGGGTCCAGCGAAAACGCGTCATCCCAAAGCGGAGTGAATTTTCGGGCGGCTATATGTGGCTTTGGCTGCCGGGACTGGTTTTTGCAGGAGATTTCTGGGCTTGGCATTGGTCTTTCGAGCATACCTCGGTGGCTAATTCGACTTTGCTCGCGAACACAGCGATTCTCTGGGTGACGCTTTTTGCGTGGTTTGTTTGGAAAGAAAAACTTACGCGTCTCTTTGTTACCAGTGCTGGTGCCGCTTTTGCAGGCATGGCCATGTTGATGTTGAGTTCGACGACGCGCGAGCCGTCGACAGCAGGCAATCCGATTTTTGGGGATTTCCTCGCCTTGCTGACGGCCCTGTTCTATGCCTCATACCAACTTTGTATGAAGCGCTTCAGGCGGGATCACTCGGCACCGCTCCTGATGCTCTGGGCGAGCGCCGTGGCTGCCCTGATTTTATTTCCGCTGGCGTGGTTTCATTCAGACCCATTCTGGCCAAGCGATGGAAAAATATGGGGAGCCCTGATCGGACTGGGTGTGCTATCGCATGCCTGCGGGCAAGGCTTGATAGCCTACGGATTCGGTGGGCTACCTGCGAGTCTGGCAACGGTGACACTTTTGATCCAACCGGTTGCGACGGCGTTTCTCGGGGTCTGGATTCTCGATCAACCGCTTGTGCCGATGCAGGTGCTGGGGGCAGCGGTTGTCATTGGGGGATTGTTCTTCGCGATACGAGGACAGGCCAATCGATCAAACCCCTGACATAACTCTGTTGGGTGGCCCTGCTGGGTGCGAGACCTAACCCTGTTGAGTCTCTCACTGAACTCTCTTGGGTCTGATTTGATTGATGTCGGCCCAGTAATCGTAGCCGATTTCGTTAATTCGACCGATTAGGGCTTCCCAATCGAGGCCATGCGTTTTTGCGAGATCTTCCAGACTCTCGAAGTCGTTGCGCAAGGCCGTGTTGATGAGTCCCGGCAGCAGATTGGGATCCATCGTTTGGAAGTGGGAGAGATTCATGAATCAGGCACGGCGCAGCAAGATGGACTCCGTATCGAATGCTCCTCCGAGGACGTCGCTGAGGATCACAATAGGATCACCAGATTCGATCTGCCCACGTTCCTTCAGAAAGTCGATTGCCTGTCGGATGCTGTCTTCGGGCTGTTCGGCAAATTTCATGGGGTGAGAGTAGACGCCACGATTCAACTGCAGTGCGCGGACGACAGTTTCATCGGGGGAAAAGGCGAAGATAGTCGAGTGCTCGGGGCGCTGATGAGCGGCGTAGTTGGCGAGGGTGCCGCGAGCGGTAAAGATTAGAATGGTCGAGTCGGGGAGCGAGTCGGCGAGGACAACGGCTGACTTTACCGTCTTTTGTTTTTCCGTTCGAAGTTCGATTTTTTCACAAAACCCGGCGCCAGTTTCGCGTTCCATTCTGCGGGAGATCCGATCGAGAACTTCGATGCATTTTACCGGGTATTGGCCGACCGAAGTTTCTCCGCTGAGCATGACGGCATCGGCCTGCTCGTAGACGGCGTTCGCGACATCGGTCACTTCGGCGCGTGTTGGGACGGGATTTTCGACCATGGATTCGAGCATGTGAGTTGCGACGATCACCTTTCTCCCGATGCGTGCACATTCCTGAAGAATGGTTCGCTGGACGACGGGAAGTTCCTCGATGTGGACTTCGATACCGAGGTCGCCTCGCGCTACCATGACAGCGTCAGACTCGATAATGATCTCCGATAAATTCCGGACAGCTTCCTGGTCCTCGATCTTTGCGACGATCTGGGCCGAGCCATTCCGATCGCTCAGTTGATCGCGCAAATAGCGGACGTGATCAGCGTCGCGGACGAAACTGATCGCCACGAAATCGACCTGCAGCTCGGCGGCAAGATCGACGTCGAGCATGTCCTTTTTCGTGAGTGGGGGGAGATTTACGCGAATGCCTGGCAGGTTGATATGTCGGCGCGAGCCCATGTTGCCATCGGTAATGACTTCGCAGGTGATCCGACCTTCGTCGATTCGCTGGATGCGAAAATGGATCTCACCGTTGTCGACGAGCATGACGTCGCCGACAGAAACGTCTTCGTGAAGGCCGTCGTAGTTGGTCGTGACGGAGACCTTGGAATTGGGTTCGAGGTCAGCATTTCGAAATTCGACGATGTCTCCCTTTTGCAGTTCCAATTTTCCATCGACGTCGCCTGTCCGGATCGATGGCCCCTGGAGATCGATCAGGATTGCGAGAGGTTGGTCTGCGGCTTTCGATTGCTCGCGAATCTTCGAGACGATTTCGCGCGTCCAGTCGTGCTTCGCGTGGCTCATGTTGAGACGAAAGACGTTCGCCCCGGCCTCGATCAGTTCACGAATGACTTCGGGTGTTTCGGTGGCCGGTCCCAGTGTGGAGATGATTTTCGTTTTTCGATGGTCCATGAAGCGGTGGTGTGAATGTGCCCGACATTAGGGGGAAGGGCAAAAGAGCTTTCCGTCAATTTTTCGACACGGTATTTCAGAACAATGCTTTACAACAATTGATAGCTAGATTCCTGCCAGAAAACGAAACGGCCTGCTCCGGGAGGAGCAGGCCGCGAACATTTTGTGAAGAGAAAATGGAAATTACTTGAGGCGCCAGACCTCAACGACCCGGTTGGGAGAGAGATATTTTGCGTTGAATTGGTTGGCTTGACCGAAATAAATCACTTTCACCTGATCCTGCGGAACTCCGGGAACTGCAGTAATTTTCTGTGCCACATTCGATGCGCGCTCGGAAGAAATTTTGCGGTCCGAAGCAGCATCTCCGTCAGTCGAGGCATAGCCGACGACGAGGAAGCGGGAGCTCTTGTCCATGTTGTTGACGGCCGTTTTCAGCTCTTGCTCTTCTTTACCTGCTACCGCGGATAATCCAACGTCGAACGGGACGAGGTGGATATCTCTGCTCTTCTCGTCCTCGGTCAGTTCTGCATAGACTTTCTCACGCTCGTCAGGGCCGCCTTTGACTCGGTTCAGTCCTTTGAATACAGAGAGAAAGCGTCCATCAAGTGTGCTGGCATCGTTCACGAGCATCGGGAGGTCGAGCTTGGGAAGGTTTGCGTTAGCTTGAGGCATGGTTGCTTTTTTCAACGCCGCGATTGTTGCCTGCAGCTTTCCGCCATCGGTCTTGAATTTCAGCTTCAACTCATCTCGTTCTTTGTTCGTAGCAATGAGCTTCTTTTTCAGTGCGTCCAACTCCATGTTGAGGGCACCGGATTTGGCTTTCATCTTGCCGAGGTCAGCAAGCTTGATGGCCATCGTTTCTTTTTCTTTTTCGAGCCCGAAAAGTTTCAGATTAAGCGCGTCGAGGTCTGACTCGAGCGTGTCGTCACTTTCTCCTGAAATCGGGATCAGAGTTAATGCAGGATCGGCTGTTTCATCGGCTCCTCAGTTGAAGAGCCAAGCCCTAAGGAAAAGGGCGGAGAGCCCGGCGAGAAGAGCGAACACAGTCGCTCCTGCGTCATTTCGTATTCTGAAGTCTGCCATTATGGGCAGGGAGGTTGATGGGGTGCTCTTACGGGCAAAAACCAATCGTGGCAGCCCGATAGAGCAGCTCTGAGTGATTACAGGCTACATTCAGGAGCAGTTTTTGTGAGAAATGTCCCACAAAAGGTTCTGTCGTGGAGCTGTTCAGCCTTTTACGAGGTACCTAAAAGCGGCGGCCCCGGCAAGGAGAAACAGAACAGCAACAACGATTCCAGTGAAGATAGCCATGGCTGGATTGTAGGCAGACTTTGTGAAAATGCCAGCGGTAAGATTGCGGTGACTCCGCTACTGACTCGGGATTGGCGGAATGTTGCTTTCCGTCGCTTCGCGTCTTGCCGCCTTCTTGGCGCGGTCTGAGAACCAGATCACAACCCCCATGAAGAGGAAAATTCCGAGCACCGCCCACGAGGTATAAAGTGCGCCCCAGACTCCTTCAGTAAATCCGTAACTGTGGAGGCCAACTCCGAGATTGTTCACACCCCACCAGCTGAAGGTGGTGATAATAGCAAGAATGATGCTCTGCATGTGAACGCCGAGATCGCGGATCCATCCTGCCATTCGCCCGTGAAGAATCACGAGAGTCCAGAGGCAGATCATAAGGGCACCATTTTCCTTTGGGTCCCATCCCCAGAAGCGCCCCCAGCTGTAGTTCGCCCAGATTCCTCCAAGGACAGTTCCGACCAGCGAAAAGAGAAGGCAAAAGCAGATGATGCCGTAGTTCATGCGGGTGAGAATCCTGAAGAAACTTTTGTCTTCCTTGCCTTGGAACGTCATGATGAATCGGACGATGAGATAGATAATCCCAATAATAGCGGCCAGAAGCGCAGCGGCGTAGCCCATGTTGATAATCGTCACGTGAGTTGCGAGCCAGAAGTTCGTATCCAGCACCGCGACGAGTGGGTCCATTGTATCGGCGGCTTCTTTCGCTTCGTATTTGATCGACAGGAACATGCCACCGACACCGGCAATCACGGCTAGTAGTGTCCCGATGCTGATTCGGGTGAAAAGCTCGATCAGTAATCCGAGGAAGACTGCCGTCGCAGTGATAAAAATGATCGTATCGTAGAGATTTGTAATGGGGGGGCGCTGGCGAACGATAGAGCGAAGCCAGATTCCATAGACGTCGTAAACCAATCCCGTTAGAGCGAGGAGACTTGCGATCACGAGCGTAACTTTTCCAAAGGTGCTACCGGGAGCAAACCAGCTGATTGCGAGGATAAGAAACGCGCCGATGAAGTAGTAGAGTGCCTTGTGAAAGGGCATATTGCGATACAGGGAGATCTCTTGATCGACGTAGAGTCCCTCATTGGCAGGGTCCGAGATTTCGTGCTGTGACTCAACGAAGCTGTTGATTGCAGTTTTGAATGCCTCGTCGCCCTCTTTTTCAGCGTCGACCAACTTCTCGATCGATTCGAGCTGACCAGCGCACCATGGGCGCGCCTCCTTGCTTTCGAGGCCTCTAGTCATCATATCGCTGGCGGAGAGCCAGGTTTCGATTTTCTGATCCTGCGGCGGAAAAAAGTTGAGACCACGCGAAGTGTTGGCGAAAAAGAAATAGAGACGGAAAACATCCTGCAGCGTTTTCTCGGCCTCTTCCTGACTCGGTGGCTGTTGGATGATCTGGACCAGTTGATCTATCGACATCTCCGGCATCGGCATTTCGCGGAGCATCTTCATAGGGCTGGTTTTTGCAGCAAGATCGAGAAGTTCCTGAGGAAGAATGTTTTCGTTCACGAGGATTCTCCCATCACGTGCAAAGCCCAGCTGACCGACCAGGAATTCGAATGAGCTGATATTTCCTCCAAGATTTCGAACCATACCCTCAATGGGGTCGAGTTCGTATTGCCGGTCGCGTTTTTCGCTCTGAATAAACTTCTGGTGCTTCTCATTGTATTGCGCCGCGAGTTCGGCAAGTCGAGCCCGGCCGGGAAGAAGATCGTTGTAGGAATAGACGGTCCGCTTCTTTGACTTGGGAGAAACGCCGATCTGCACGACGGCTTCGGAGTTGTCGATCACAAAGACGGGGATGTCCTTTGCGATCTCGCCGCGGAAGAGAACGTTCAGCATCCACTCGGAGTAGTGGAGGTTGTGTTTTTCCCCGTCTTTCGTTTCGAATTTCGCACGCGACTTGCCGCTGAACTGCATCAGGGTGAAACGCGAGACGGTATAGATCGGTTTTACCCGTCCACCGTCCTGCACGAGGATCCTTTCAAACGCTTGAACAATTTCCGGGTCCCAGGCTTCATAGGACTCAAGGCCGGACTTGGGCGCTTCGCGAGCTTCCGCAAGAACGAGGGGAAGAAAGAGAGAAAGCAATAAAAGAGTGACTTTTTTCATGACGCAGTAGCAGCTTTCGGTTTCGACGAGAAGGAGCGGACGATGTAGGAAACCAACATGATGACGAAGTGAAGCAGAAGGCCGGCACTCGTTACGACAAGGGACCAGAGCGGCCACTGATCGGCTGGGTTATTAGCCACGGCGAATTGGGAGAACATTTCATCGCCAGGTTCCGATCCCTGCGGGCCAAATGATTCCTGGAAGAAGGTGTAGCCGGCATAGCGCATTGGCTCATTCATTTTGATCTCAACCGGTTTTTCGGGCTGGCTTTCCTCAAAGCGCGTGATGCGACTTTCGTAATTTCGCGCGGTCGAAATTCCAGGATGGCGTTCAAAAATGAATTCATCGAGTTGAACTTCAAAGGGAACGACCCAGGTTCTTTTCGCGAGAAGCGCCCCATATTTCTGCCCTCCTACTTCAAAGGTAAAGGGCATTGGCTTTTCGCGAGGATCAAAGCGGAAAGAACCAGCCCAGAGAATTGTCTCGATAGGGTCCCCGGATTCTGGTCGCAGCTCGATGTAGCATCCCGGCAGGTTCTGCTCGGCGTTTTTCGACGCCTGCTGCTGGGATAGTTTGAATCCATCAATTTCTTTTCCCTGCGCCTTTGCTGCCATGGGGGCTGAGACTGGTATTGGGGTGGCATTCTGGGAAAACCCATTGATCACAATACCAAAAGGAAGGTCCTCTGTTTCGTATTTGCGCTGCTCATCAGAACGAATACTCTGCAATTCGTCGGAAGGCAGGATCCATGCTTTTTCCGCCGTGCCCTCATCATCGAGCGGCATGATTTCGAGCTGCCAGTCTCGATAGCTTTCGACGCGATTTGATTTCATTCCCGGGTAGAGAGCCATATATCCGTCGGAAGAAGCTTTGTGCGTAATGAATGCTCCGGCCAGCAGCATCAGCATGCCGGAGTGGGATACAAGCAGCCCAACGCCCTTCCAGCGTTTCCTTACTTTCACGAGTGCACCGAGGGTCATGTTGATAAACAGGATCCACATCAGCAGCATTCCACCGGGGATGAGCAGGGGGATAGTTCCGACTTTCTCGACGATAATCCACGAGTAGAAGTACTGTTCCTTCGCTGCATGCAGTCCGTGCTCCACTTGGTAAAGCGTTCCCAGCAGCGTGATCAGCGTCAGGAGCACGAAGACTATAGTGGCAACTTTGAACGATGTGAATAACCGGTAGATCAGACTTGGCCAGTTTTCGGGAGACCAATCGATGGATTTTTTTGCCATGGGAAAAATTTTCTACGGATCAGGAACCGGTCGAGACATTGAGAGAAGAAACAAATTCGTCGAACTGAGCAGCGTTGGCTTCGACTAACTTACGAGGTCCCGTCATTTTAACGAAGATGGCGCCCGTATCGGCGGAGAGGATTACTCCGAGAAGGCGATAGTCTTTCTGCGCGCCGGAAGCACCCATCCCGGTGAAATCTCCGTCGACGGACATTGATGTGGCAGGCTGGCCAAAGAGCTTTTTCTTGGGCAGAGCAATTACCTCTTCATCGCTGAGCGGGGCAGCTCCCATTTGCTTCCGCCAACGATTTACATTGGCTGAGAGGCCTCCGCCGGCACCGGGAAGGCGAGCCACGTAGCACTCGCCCTCACCGCTTTCTCCGAAGGAAAAATTCACGTCCCGCATCATGGAGCGCCCTTCATCAGTCCATCCTTTGGGAGTCGCGTAGAC
>JAKMGR010000144.1 GCA_022424805.1 Verrucomicrobiales bacterium | reverse complement strand
TGACCAGCCCTCGCTCGGAATTCCAGCCCTCGATATTTCTAATCTCGACCAGCGTCTGCGCCCGAACTGGTTTCGTTCGTATTTGCTCGATCCAGCTTCCTATCGACCCGGAACCCTGATGCCTCCTTTGTGGCCGGGTGGTCAGTCGACAGTGCCGGACGTTCTCGGGGGAGACAGCGAAAAGCAGATTGCGGCAATCTGGGCCTTCATTGAAAAGGGCGAAGGCGTGCCGGAGGGCTTCCCGGATCGAAGCGGAGGTCAGTTCGAACTGAAGCCGACCGACCGGCCCATTATTCAGCGAACCTTTCTGGAGGATGCGGGAACGAAGGCAATCCTGGTAGGCTTTCCCGGTGAGATTCACATCGCGTATGACGGACTGGGCGCGCGTCCTGCCCTTGTCTGGCGTGGTGCTTTCTTCGATGCCTATTCAACCTGGCATGTGCGGGCGGCACCGATCGAGAAGCCCTTGAGCGAGGAAGTCTTTCCATTTGAAAATGAGGATGGAGATCGACGATTTCGAGGCTACCAAGTGGACCCAGCGGGGAATCCCGAATTTCTTTTTTCTGACAACGGGAGAATGGTGCGTGATAAATTTGAGGTGACCGGTGGTGTGCTTGTTAGGATAGTTTCTTGGGAGGAAGGCGAGACACCTGTGGTAGCTCACCCGGAGGGTGTGGAGCGCGAGGAAAAAGCGGAAGGGAAAACTCTGACAGTGATTTATTCATGGAAATGAAGTGTGCGATTGTTCTTTCTCTTCTCACGTTTGGAGTTTGCGTGGTGAATTCTCAGGATGGGTCTTCCTACAAGACTTTCGAAATATTGACGGCCAGCTCTCCCAGTCATTCCCGCTCTGCGGAGTGGAAACCGAGCGACGGGATTACGATGGAGGTGAGTGGGATGGAGTGGATGGGAAATGGTCGGATCGCGGTTTGCGTCCGGAAGGGTGAGGTTTGGTTAGTGGATGGTGCGATGTCGGAAAACGAGGACTCCATTTCCTACAAGCTTTTCGCCTCGGGGCTGCACGAGCCTCTAGGCTTGCTGAAAGACGGGGGTGACCTGCTCGTGATCCAGCGAGCCGAGGTGACTAGGCTCCGGGATACGGATGGCGACGACGTCGCTGACAGTTTTCTCACGGAGTGCGATGGTTGGAATGTGTCAGGGAACTACCATGCATACGCCTACGGTCCGGAGCGCGATGGAAACGGCAATCTATGGGTGACACTGAATCTTGGTATGGGCAAGCTTTCCGACAACGGAAAAGGCTGGCGCGGCTGGGGAGGGGTCATCGGATCGGATGGAACTTTCGTGCCGAAGGCACTGGGAATGCGTTCGCCCAGTGGGCTGGGGACGAACCGTGACGGTGATGTTTTCTTCAGTGATCAGCAGGGAACCTGGATTCCAGCGACGCCGATCCACCATCTGCGACCGGGTGTTTTTTACGGGAACCAGGAGTCTCTCGCCTCTCTCAATTCGCCGGAAGCGCCGATGAAACTGACCACCGTTCCGAAGCCGAACATTCCCTATCCGAAAGCTCTCGCGATGACTGCCGAGTTTGTCCCGCCAGCGGTTTGGCTCCCCTACAACAAGATGGGGCGAAGTGCAACGGACCTAGAGTTGATCGAAGCGAATGGGAAATTCGGGCCTTTCGATGGACAGTTTCTCGTCGGGGAATTTACGAATGCTGGGATCAGCCGGGTCTTTCTCGAAAAGGTTGGCGGTGAGTATCAGGGCGCCTGTTTTCCCTTTCTGAGCGGATTTCCCTCGGCTGTCTTTCGACTCGAGTTTGGCGATGATGGATCGCTGTTCGTCGGGCTGACAAACCGGGGATGGTCGTCACTGGGGAATCGGGCATACGGGTTAATCAGGGTGAATCACACAGGCGAAACCCCATTTGCGATTCGCGAGATGCGGGCGCGAACGGATGGGTTTGAGTTGGAGTTCACCGAACCGGTTTCGTCTGACGGGGTGGAGAAGGCCTTCGAGATGAGCAGCTACACCTACGAATACTCATCCGCATACGGTGGGGATGAGATTCAGACCAAGCCGCACGAGATTTCGTTGGTCGAAATTCTCAAGGACGGGAAGACCGTTCGACTGCGCGTGGAAAACCTGCGTCCGCTCTATGTGCATGAGTTGCGGACAGAAGGAATTAAATCCACTAGTGGTAAGGTATTGGCCCATCCGAATGCCTATTATACGCTGAATAAAATCCCGTAGTGTGGCTTCCAGTAGCCACTGCAAAGGCAGCGAATGTGGCGACTGAAAGTCACCACCACGATTCAACAAAAATGAAACACCTACTCACTTTGATCACCTGTTTGTTCTGCTTGTCGGCTTTCTCCGCCGATCGGCCAAACTTACTTTTCATAATGACCGATGATCAGGGATACTGGGATACAGGTGCGACAGGAAATCCTCACATTGACACACCAAACATCGATAGCCTCGCCTCAGACGGTACACAATTTCGGCGCTACTACGCGGCAGCAGTTTGTGCGCCGACTCGGGCGGGATTGATGACAGGTCGGTATTTTTTGAGGACAGGGCTCTACAACACGCGTTTTGGTGGAGACTCAATGGGAACAGACGAAATCACAGTCGCGCAACTATTGAAAAATGCGGGGTATCGGACGGGCTTGTTCGGCAAATGGCACCTCGGAAAGTATCCTGGCTATCAACCGCAGGAGCGAGGGTTCGATGAGTTCTTCGGACACTACCACGGCCACATCGAGCGGTATGAATTTCCGGATCAGGTTTACCACAATGGCACACCGGTCGAGGCTCGCGGTTATGTCACGGATCTGTTTGCTGATGCCGCGATCGATTTCGTCGAGGCGACCGCAACGAGGGGCGATGACCCTTTTTTCTGTGCCCTCATGTTTAACGCGCCGCATTCCCCGTGGCTGCTGGATACTTCCCACTAC
>JAKMGR010000132.1 GCA_022424805.1 Verrucomicrobiales bacterium | reverse complement strand
CTTTGATGGGTGATGAGATGCTTCACCGTGATCGTCTCGCGATGCTCCGGTGTGACTTCTTCATCTTTCGGCTCGGGCCGAATCCCACCTTCGAGAAATTCCGGGATGTATTCCGACACCGGCGCATCGAGATCGAGCAGCCCTCGCTCGTGCAGATGCAGAATCGCCGGCGTCGTCGCGAGGACTTTGGTAAGGCTGGCAACATCGAAGAGAGTCTCCGGCGTCATATTCTCCTTTTCTGGCGACGCCATGCGCAAGCCGTAAGCCTTGTGATACACTTCACCTTTTGACTCCAACCAGATCACCGCTCCAGGGATGGTCCCTCTGCCGACCGCCGCATTGATCTCCCGATCAATTTCCCGGAGTTTTCCGGCAGAAAACACCTCCGCTCTCACCGAAAGGCCCGAGATCAACATCGCTATCGCGACAAAAACAGGGAAATGGAACGATGAAATTCGAGTAATCACAGCGCTAGAGTTTGGCGCATTCCGCCTTTCGAATCAATCCCCGCAAAGATGTGCTCCAATTCACTGAAGCGGTCCACCGTAACGGTTGACCGCGCCAAGTCCGCCCCGTAGATTCGCGGCCATGTTGCTTGTCATCGACAACTACGATTCTTTCACCTACAACCTCGTCCAATACTTCGGAGAACTGGGCGCGGAGATGGAGGTGCATCGCAACGACCAGATCACGCTCGATGAAATTCGCGAGAAAGCACCCGAGCGTATCTGTGTATCTCCGGGCCCCTGCACTCCTGACGACGCCGGGATCAGCTGCCAGGTGATTGAAGAAATGGGCGGAGTCGTCCCCATCTTCGGAGTCTGCCTCGGCCATCAGAGCATCGGTCAAGTTTACGGAGGCGATGTCGTCCGCGCCGATCGCCTCATGCACGGGAAGACTTCCCCCGTCCATCACAACGGCGAGGGCTTGTTCGCCGGCATCCCCTCCCCTTTTGAAGCGACGCGCTACCATTCCCTGATCGTCAAACGCGACACCCTGCCCGATTGTCTCGAAATCACTGCAGAAACAGAAGAGGGTGAAATCATGGGGCTGCGCCACAGGGAGCTTCCTATCCACGGCGTACAGTTTCACCCCGAATCCATTCTCACGGCCGAGGGCAAAAAGCTCCTTCTCAACTTCCTGGAGATCGAAGACTGAATCGTTGAATCCACGCGACGAGGATCCTGGCCGATAGCACGAGGCCGAACCATCTTACGGGGCCCTCCCCAAAAATGATCGCTCCATTGACGATCATGAAAAAGATGAAACCCTCCAGAGCAAGGGACACCGGTTTGCCATTTCTGAATTGGAACACCAATTCGATGGCCAGCCAAACGGCGAAGGCGTAATTCACAAGCAAGCCGACTCCGCTGCGCCACCCGGTCAGCTCTTCCGTGTCACGAGCCGTTGCCTCCCACGCAGCCGACTGGCTCCAATCGTGATAGTGATGAAAGGCGAGCCCCATGTGACAGAGGTAGAAAACGAATCCACTCAGCCATAGCCAACGAACCGATTCTCGACCTCGAAACGGTATCGCCACTGTCCAAGCCAACATCGCCAGCCAGATAGTTGCGGATGTCAGCGTCTCTCCCATCTCCATCTCGTGTTCGAATTTCCTTCGCTCAAAACAATCACAAACCAAACAGGGCTGCTTCAATGGCCACCGACAATCCGCGGGTACTTTTTCCCTCAGAATCTACCGGCGTACGAATGTAAGCAGAGTAATACGAGTTTGACAGAGTAATCCCGCTTTCAAAGCCAGCTCCATTTGTGGCACCCCCGAAGGAAATTGGTCGATGGATGCGAGGCATCTTTGTCGCGGGAAGAGAATCGACCGCGATTCGGACATGTCTCTTAAACGGCAGTTTTGAATCGTGTAACCTCTGCACGATGCTGGCTGCACCATCTTTGGGTTCCCGCGCGAAATCATTGTCGGTGGCCGAAGGGTCGTTGCTGACCCATTAATAAAACTGCAGAGTGACCCTCTTCGTTTTCTGCACCGAAAAATACAGGCTCAGCGCCCATATCGAAAACACCAGGCAAAAGAAGCCAATCGCAATTTTTATGGGCATCACCTCGTGCCCTTACTTCACCGGATTCTCATACCAGGCCACATTGCCCGTTCCGCGACCGGCATTCAGCAAATCGAAATCGCCGTCGCCGTCCATGTCGATCGAGCGGAGGTCATAGGATTCCTGCGCCTCATCGAGGACATGGATCGTGAAGTTCCCTTTCCCATCGTTTTCATACCAAGCCAACTTTTGACTCTCGTAGCCGCAACTTGCTCCGTCGAGATCACCATCGTTATCCAGATCCGCGAGGACAAGGCTGTGCGGTGATTTCGTATCCGGATCGATATCGTGCAGCTTCCAATCGGGACCTTCGAACCAGATCACTCCGGCGCTGTGTCCACGGGATGCGAGAAAATCCATCTTGCCGTCGCCATTGAGATCACCGGGAAGAATGTTCGTCGCCGCAAGCTGATCTTCAGCGATGATCGTTTTCTCCCACGCTCCCTCGACACCGTCCTTGCCCGGGTTTGTCCAGTAGGCGAACCAGTTTCCATCTTCGAAAGGCTTGCCCTTGGCACCGATCGCAATCTCGCCCCAACCATCCCCATTGATGTCTCCGAATCCAAAGTAGTGACTTCCACCTCTCGCGGTCTTGTCTGCAAAAACATAACGCTCCCACTTCTCAGCCGCGTGAACCTTTTTCGGAATGCGAAACCACGCCACCGAATCCGCGAGCGGCCCCTTTGGTTCGAAATTGTTGATGATGATGTCGAGCTTGCCGTCGTTGTCGACGTCCGCCTTTAAAATGCAGTGAATTCCACGAATGTCCGTATCGATCAAACGCGCCGCCCAGGCACCCGATCCGTCACCGGAGTGAGGGCCACCCGGATTTTCCATCCAGAACGGTGCCCCGAAAGCCTGACTCCCGACCCAATCCATATCCCCGTCGCCATCGACATCGAAAGTCTCGCTGTGGATGCAAGTCGCGTTCATTTTCGGGAAGCGATGCAGTACGGTCTCGTCCCACTTCGGGGCTGCAAACAAGCTGATCTTTCCTGGGTAGCTAGATATGACATCCACATCACCGTCTCCATCATAATCCGCAGCAACGGCAGTAACGTTCCTGCCCTTTTCCATCACGGTGTGCTTTTTCCAGTCTCCCGCTTCGCTGAAAAAGGAAAACGCAAAGAGAGAGGTGACAAGAATAGGGGAAAACGATAGTCTGCAGCTCATTTGATCAGAAATTAAGTTGAACGGATTCTTCTCCGTCAGAATCAAAGCATGATACCGGATGCCTGTCATTCCGGAAAGAAACCGCTATCCCGCAAACAGAGTATGTCATTTTTCCCCAGCCCTTCCTGGATCTCCAGCCTCGCCCTGCTACCCCTCTTCAGCGCGCTGGTAACACCACTATCAGCTGACGAGACCACCGGCCGTGCCACGATCTGGAAACTCTCTGACGATAATTCCAGCGTCTATCTCGCAGGTTCCGTTCACCTTCTTCGGGAAAAGGACCTGCCGATTCCGGCGGCCTACGATCAAGTCTACGAGAAATCCGACGAGCTTGTCTTTGAAATCGACATGAAGGAGATGACCGATCCGACTCTGGCTCTGAAAATGAAAGAACTCGGAACTCTTCCCGAGGGAAAAACCCTTTCTGATATCCTTCCCGCTGACGTAGTGGCGAAGTTGACGGGCTACCTGAAATCCACCGGGCTCCCCGCCGCACTTTTCGAACGCATGACACCCGGGATGGTATTCATCACGATCAGCTCCATCCAAGCCTTGAAA
>JAKMGR010000093.1 GCA_022424805.1 Verrucomicrobiales bacterium | reverse complement strand
CTGTTGGAAATCTGGCCTCCACCGAAGTGATGGGAGAGGCTCTTGGCGACGCGAACCGCGAGAAAGCCAAAATTCGTTTTTCCGAGCTCGACACTCTCTTTCGATTCGGGCGGTCTCAATGTGATCTGAAGTTCGAGAAAGTAATCACCTGACTCGCCCGGGATAGAAGCAGCGATTAAATCCTGTTCGAGAAGCACATCACCGCCTTCCCCAACATATTCCAGCAGCGAAGCCATGATCGATTCCTTCTCGCCATCTCGATACGCATACCAATGTTTCTGCCGAATCTGTGTCTTTCCGGAGTCGCCCCAGAAGTTCTGCCCCCCGACATCCATGTGCGCAAACCAGACCGAGCGATGATGATCGTGGTTCTCCGCGCCAGGATGCCCCATCCGCGTCAGTGATACGCCCGACTGCCCGTTGAAAGGATAGAAAAAGGGACGCGGATACTGCTCTCCGAAGTGCCACTTCGTTTTCAATTCCCCTTCTGTTCGAAACTCCACCTGATCTTCCGGCAATGGAATCAGCTCACAATAAGGCGGATCCCATTTTTCCTGACAAAGCAACAGTTCCACCGTTGTGAGAAGGAGGATGGCGGATAGGGGCACTCTCATTGCATCATCAAAAGCAATTTCCCTACCCAGAGGCAAGAACTCCAAAAACGTCTTCGAGCCACATCCAGTAGAATCGAATTGATCGAGTCAGCAATTCCGGCTTTCTTGCAGGATGCCCCGCCTCACTCTACCTCTGCTCGCCGCGTCGTTTCTTTGCCTGTCTACCGTCCGAGCCGGATCGCCCGAGGAAGTAATCGCGGAGATGGAAAAGATCCAGAAGGAATCGGCAACAAGAACCGCTTCGCTCGGACTGTGCCTCATTCCCGTCGATGGCAAACCATCTGACGCTTTTGGTTACAACACCAACACCAGCCTAATCCCTGCTTCGACCATGAAGGCCATCACTACGGCAACGGCGAATGAAATTCTTGGCGACGATTTCCGATTCAAGACCGAGGTGCAAATCGCAGGGGTGCTTGGCGAAGATGGCTTGTTCAAAGGCGATGTCATCATTCGTGGCGGAGGCGACCCAACCCTCGGCTCTTCCGACATCACTTCCACCTTTGCCAAATGGCAGGCTGCCATGCGGGAGGCGGGGATCAAGTCGGTCGAAGGTTCCATCGTCGGCGATGCCACGATTTTCGGAAACAAGCTCATTTCTGATTCCTGGCATTGGAATGACATAGGCAACTACTACGGAGCCGGCGCTTGCGGGCTGACCTTTCATCAAAACCTCTACTATTGCTCTTTCAAAACTCCGAAAGTGGGTGGCAAAGCACCTTTTGTCGGGACTGACCCGAAAGTGCCCGGCGTCGAGTTTATCAACGAAATGCGGGTGGGCTCGTCGGGCTCGGGCGATCAAGGATACATCTACGGCGCACCCTATGGAAAAGTCGTCTACCTGCGCGGAACCGTTCCCGCGGGCAGTGGATCATTCACAATCAAGGGATCACTTCCTGATCCTGCATTCTTCTGCGCCCGCGCTTTTACGAAGCATCTAAACAACAACGGCATCGAAGTCAGCGGCGAACCAACCACGATCCGACTTCTCACCCATGCCGGAAAATCCGTAACCGCCCGCAAAGTGATCCACACGCAGGAATCAGAAACGCTCGCTTCAATCATGTATCTCACAAACATGAAATCGAACAACCTCCGCGCTGAATGCATCCATCGCATGGTCGGCCTCGAGAATCGGAAAAAAGGGACGATAAAGGATGCCTCGGCTGCGACTGAGGATTACTGGGCTGCCAAAGGTGTCGACATGCTTGGCTTTTACATGGACGACGGATGCGGCCTTTCGCGGGCCAACCTCGTGACGCCGCGACAGATGGCCGAAATTCTCTACCACGCTGCTCAGGGTGAAAACTTCCAGACCTTCTACAAGACTCTGCCTGTTTCTGGGCAGTCTGGAACACTTCGCAGCATGGGCAAAGGCACCTCCTCATCCGGCCGCATCGTTGCCAAAAGCGGAACGATCGGTCGCGTCCGGAACTACGCCGGCTACGTCAACGCCCGGTCAGGCAAGCGGTATGCTTTTTCGATTTTCTTCACCAACTACTCCGGAGATCTCGGCACGATCAAATCACAGATCGTTCGCGTCTGGAACAAGATGGTGGCTCTGTAAGGCGAACTCATGAGCAAGACCCTCTACTTTCTCCCCATCGCGATCCTATCGATCGCCGTTTACAGTTTTGCGATCGAACCCCATCCGGACGCTGTTCCCAATTCGCATCCACCGGGTCATGTCGATATTGAGGCCAACGTCGCCTATATCGTCGCCGATCCAAAAAAGCTGGATGGAATCGTCCTCGATGAAACAGACGCCGTTCTCGTCGGAGATTGGCAGTATTCCACCCACACTCCGCCCTATGTCGGGATCGGCTACCTGCACGATCAGAAGAAAGGAAAAGGAGAAAAATCCGTGACCTGGAATCTCGATTTGCCTGAAGCAGGGAAATACGAAGTCCGGGTTTCGCATTGTTACAATGTTCGTCGTTCCACGAAGTCGCCAATCACAATTCATCATCGCGAGGAATCGACCACCGTGCGTATCAATCAGCAGGAAGTCCCCGAACACGGGAAACTCTTTCGCACACTCGGCGTCTTCACTTTTGATGCTGGAAAATCGGGGTCTATCGTGATCGCAAACGACGGAACCGATGAAAACAAGGTCGTGATTGCCGATGCCGTGCAGTTGATCCGAGTGGAGTAAAGGATTTGAACCCTGTAACCCTCTGGCGAAAAAGGGTCAAATCACAGACCCAACAGCGTTAGTTCACCGACTGACCCCTGTTTTATTTCGCACCCGATACGGTCCTTGACGCTGCATGGCCAACGGCTAGAATCGCGAGACATTTTTCTTTCGAGAACCCCTTGAAAACGACCCCATGAGCGAACCGCAATTGAACGAACAAGAAGATGCTGAACTCTCCGAATTGGCTGGCAAGCCACTCGGTAAACGCCTCGGATACTACGCGAAAAAAACCGGCCCAGGCTGGTTGCAGGCTGCGATAACACTCGGCGGAGGATCGCTTGCCGGCGCTCTCTTCCTCGGGGTGATGATGGGCTACAACCTGATGTGGCTCCAACCTCTCGCCATGATTCTCGGAGTCGTCATGCTGAGTGCGATCGCCTACGTGACACTCTCCACCGGCGAACGCCCATTTGCGGCAATCAATCAGCACATCAGCCCCGTCCTCGGATGGGCATGGCTCATTGCAGCGATGATGGCCAACATTGTCTGGTGTCTGCCCCAGTTTGCGCTCGGAACAGGTGCCGTGACCCAAAACCTGGTTCCTTCCCTGGAAGGAGTTGGGGCCGCTCCCTGGATTGTGGGAGCAGTCTTGTTGGTCGCTGCCGCATTTGTCGTTCGTGCCTATGATTCCGACAGCCGCGGAGTGAAAATCTTCGAGGGAATCCTGAAAACGATGGTCGGCATCGTGGTGGTCTCATTCTTTCTCGTTGTGATTCGCCTGACGATGACGGGAGCTCTGAACTGGGGAGAAATCTTGGCGGGATTCATCCCAAACCTTTCCGACATCCGTGAGCCAGCTCCGAAAATTGCGGAAGCCATTGCGGCCACCGGAGAGAGCGCTGAGATCTGGAAAAACAGCGGCGCTGGAGTGCAAAAGGACAAGGTCATCGCTGCCTTCGGAACTGCTGTTGGTATCAACATGACTTTCCTCCTCCCCTACTCGATGCTTCGCAAGGGCTGGGGCAAAAACCATCGCGGCCTCGCCATTTTTGACCTCGGCACCGGCCTCGTTATTCCTTTCGTCATTGCCACAGCTTGTATTGTGATCGCGGCAGCAAGCCAGTTTCACGCGCAGACGGCCGACATTCTCAACGAAGACGGAACGGTCATCGCAGGTAAGGAAGGTGGCTTCAACGGAGTCGCTGACAAGTTCATCAGCAAACGCTACGCAGCGGACCTGGAAAGCCTCGAGGGCGACGCTCTAACGAACAAAGTCACCGAACTTCGCAACGCACTTCCTATCGCCGATCGCAAGATCGCAGCGATGTTGGTCGACCGGAAAGACGCCGATCTGGCCAAGTCACTTTCCTCTCTGGCAGGACCCGGTGTTGGAAAAATAATCTTCGGCATCGGCGTGCTCGGCATGGCTTTGTCGACGATTATCATCCTGATGCTCATCAATGGATTCTGTCTCTGCGAAGCGTTAGGACGCCCTGGCGATAAGCAGCTCCACTTCCTCGGCAGTCTGATCCCGGGTCTTCTCGGGATTTGCTTCCCGTTGATCTGGACGGCAGAATCGAAAGCGGCTCTCGCCGTGCCAACCTCGGTTATCGGTAGCTCCCTTCTTCCGATCGCTTACTTCATCTTCCTCCTGATGATGAACTCGAAGAAGCTGCTCGGCGACAAAATGCCGACTGGCGGAAAACGCGTTCTCTGGAACGTGCTTATGCTCATCGCGACAGGACTTGCTACCTTTGGCTCGATCTGGGCGCTGAAGGACAAGAGCCTCGGAGCCTTCCCTATGGGTAAAGTAGGTATCGGTGTTCTTGCTATCCTCTTTGTCATCGGAATCATCGGATTCATGAGCAAAAACAAGCGGACTGCCTGAGCCCTTTGTACTGAGCACTGAAAGCTGAACACTTGAAACTTCCCCATGAAATTCGGAATTATCGGAGCGGGCATGATTGCCAACTTCCACGCCAAGGCAATCGCGGCGATGGAAGCTGGTGAGCTTCACTCGTTCTATGGGCGGCGCCAGGAAGCGGTCGACGAACTCGTTGCCGAAAACGGCGGCAAAGGATACACGGATCTCGATGAGTTTCTCAATGATCCGGAACTCGACATTGTCACCATCGCGACTCCAAGCGGCGCGCACCTCGAGCCGGCGATTGCTGCGGCGAAGGCAGGCAAACACGTCGTCTGCGAAAAGCCGCTCGAGATCACGCCTGAGCGCATCGACCTGATGATCGCCGCCTGCGAAGAAGCGGGTGTGACCTTGTCAGGAATCTTCAACCGTCGCTTCCATCCTGCGATGGATGTTTTCAAAAACGCCGTCGACGAAGGGCGCTTTGGAACGCTCACGATGTGCGACGCCTATGTGAAATGGTATCGCGACCAGGCCTACTACGACTCCGGCGCTTGGCGTGGAACGTGGGCACTCGATGGCGGCGGCGCTCTGATGAATCAATCCATTCACCTCATCGACCAGTTGATCTATCTCGCAGGAGATGTCGCATCGGTTTCGGCCTCGATGGCATGCCTCGCGCACGAAGGCATCGAAGTGGAAGACACTGCGGTTGCTGTTCTCGAATTTAAAAACGGAGCTCGCGGCGTAATCCAGGGATCAACAGCCTGCTGGTCATCGACTGGCCATCCTGCTGAAGTTCACCTCTGTGGCGATCAGGGTTCCGCCTTTCTCGCAGACGAAAAATTCCGCGTCTGGGATTTTGCGGAAGAGAAAGCGGAAGATGCCGAAATTCGGGAGACCCTGATGCAGGGATCGGAAGCGAAGGGGCTCGGAGCGAACGACCCTTCCGCGATCAACTTTCTCGGCCACCAGCTGAATTTCGAGGACGTGGTAAAGGCGATTGGCGAGGGTCGCTCGCCGCGCGTCGACGGAAAAGAAGCTCGTCGCGCTGTTGCTTTGATCTGCGCCATCTACAAGAGTGCGAAAAACGATGGTGCCAAAGTGCACCTCTAAGAGACTGTTGAAAAACTATGAAACGAAAAATCTATCGCTTTTTTGGCAGGGAAATTTCCGGCTCCGCCGGAGTGAACTTGAACCCGACCCTTCGGGCTGCGGCCATTTCTTTTCCTGAGTTCGTTCCAGTTCAGTCAGGTAGGTCGCTACCTTCCCTCTCCGCGCCTCGTCAGGAAGAAAAATGACTCGCAGTTCTTCATTCCATAGTTTTTCAACAGTCTCTTAACCATCTGGAATGTCGGAGCTACTACTCGCGACCGAAGGGGGTCAGATCGTCGCTTTTGATCCTTCGACGGATCAGCACTCGTGGGTATTTCACAGCTCGGACGACGAAGCGATGATGGGCATCGAGGCGCATGGAGAGCATCTCTATGTCGCCAGCCTCAGTCGGATTTACAAACTGCGACTCAGTAATTTCTCAAAAGTGGCAGAGACGGAATTCTACGAGCTGACTCCTGATTTTCACCAGATGCAATTCTACGATGGTCGGCTCCATGTCACTTCAACGAAGATCAACGAGATCTGGATCTACGATGAGGACCTTCAGCTTGTGGAGACTCATGTCGTTGCTCCTCCTAATCCGAAACGGCGGATCAAATACAAGAAGAACTACAACCACCTCAACAACATCATCCGCCACGAAGGCCGGTTCTACATCGACCTGAACTGGCTGACGCAAAAGCAATACGCAAGTAGCGGTGTTCTCGTCTACGACGAAAATCTGGAAGAAATCGAGCGTTTTGAATTCGGATGGGAAACGCATGATTTTCAATTCATCGATGGTAAACGCGTCGCGATCTGCGCCACCTCGGACAAGGGTAGACGGGTCAAGCATGTGCGCCGGTCCGGACTCATGGTCGAGGGCGAGCTCGTTTTCGAACACGATTCCGATGAGGCTTTCTGCAAGGGGCTTTGCTACGACGATGAATTCATCTATCTCTGCGGCGGCCGGAAGATGGAGCGAAAGCATCGTAAGAAGTCGAATTCCATCATCTACATTCTCAATCGAAATGATTACTCACTTGCACGAAAGTTCGAAAGCGCCGACATCAAGGCCGTGAAAGGCGCGATTATTCGGCCTTGAAGCGGCTGTTCCGCCTAATCCCATTGTATGAAATCTGCTCTCGTCACCGGCGCTGCCGGATTCATTGCCAGCCGAGTCGCTCGTCGCCTCGTCGATGAGGGAGTGTTGGTCGTGGGCATCGACAACATCAACGACGCTTACGACAAGCGCATCAAGGCGCACCGCCTCGAGGGCCTCGATCAAGTCGACGGCTTCACCTTCTGCGAGGCCGATATCGAGAATCTCTACGAGCTCGATCCCATTTTTGAAAAACACTCGTTCGACGTCGTTTTCAATCTCGCTGCCCGCGCCGGAGTTCGCTACAGCATCGAGAATCCGCATGTCTACATGCAGTCGAATGCCCAGGGCTCGCTCAATATCCTGGAGCTGATGCAGCAGAGAAAATGCGAAAAGCTGGTTCTCGCCTCAACTTCTTCTCTCTACGCCGGCCAGCCCATGCCCTTTCACGAGGACCTTCCGGTGGAGCAGCCGCTTTCGCCCTACGCGGCCTCGAAGAAGGCTGCCGAGGTGATGAGCTACACCTACCACCACCTCTACGGGATCGACGTCAGCATTCTTCGTTACTTCACGGTTTATGGACCTGCCGGCCGTCCCGACATGGCTCCGTTTCGATTCATCAAGTGGATCTACGAAGGCACGCCCATTACCGTTTTCGGCGATGGCAGCCAAACGCGCGATTTCACCTACGTGGATGATATTGCTCGCGGAACCGTCCTCGCCGCAAAACCACTTGGGCACACCGTTATCAATCTTGGCGGAGGAAAGCGACCGGTCGCGCTGCTCGACTTCATTCACATGATTGAAGATCGGCTCGGGAAAAAGGCGGAACTGGTCTTCCAGCCCATGAGCGCATCCGAGATGGTCGACACGTCAGCCGACATTCACAAAGCGAAGGAATTGCTCGATTGGGAGCCAGAAGTCGATCTGGAAACAGGACTCGATCGCACGGTCGAATGGTATCTGGAAAACCTCGATTGGGCTTCGCAGGTCGAGCCGTAGAAAAAATCCGTCCTTGTCGAGCTACGGTGAGTCGTAGGCCAATTCCCCTCTTCCGAAAAGATAGATGGGATAGCCGTTGAGACTCAGGGAGATGGTGTCATTCCCGCCGGGCTGAATCGGAGTCTGGTTTCCCATCGGATCAACAAGGGAAAAATCGGAACCACTTTTGCGAAACGACACTGCTTGTTTTTCCGCCGTCGAAAATGCCGCCACAATGGTGTCTTCTCCGCGGCTGAACTGGTAGATGTAGACTCCGTCCTGCTCAGAAATCACCTTCTCGAAGGTCGCCCCTCCCAGCGTCTCGACGAGAGCCGCCATCGATCCGTAGACAAAACGGGGACAAAACCAGTGATCGAGAAAACCGAAGTCCTGGGAAACTCGATTCGGCCCAAGCGTCATTCGTGACCCAAAGAGCAAGGCACCAGTGTGTCCCGAAGCCCAGCAGTAGAGAACTTTCTGGGGAAGGATTTCTCCTTTTCGTCTTTCCTGATCAAGCCGCCACCCGTCAACTCCCATCTCGGTATTGATGACTTTCGACTCTGTAAGCCCGGCGTCTTTGCACATGCGCAGAACGGCTTCGTGATCCTCAATCAGGTCCGCGAGATGGCCATGCGAATGGTAGGCGATCAGTGGAAGCTCTTTGCCAAGCACGCGAATATATTGCTCCGCGCGCTTGGGATCAGCCAACGAAAGCCCTCCAGTCACGACTGGCATTTCGGGCAGAGCCCTTCGGGTTTCATCCCGGGAAAAACGGAAATGGTGAATGTATTCCTCCGGCGTTCCGCTCCAGAAATCGACTTGGTCCGGCTCGTTAAAAATCTGAACCAACCGCGCCGATTGCCCGTATCGCCCGACCAGGGATCGAGTGTAGGCGCGCTGAGGCTCTTCCTGCTTCAGATAGCGCCAGAGAGACGAATCCACGTCTTGGTATTGCGAAGTCGTTGCCCAATCAGGAGCATTCATGAGTTGCAGAGCGAGGGAAAAGCCGCGCGAGGTGTAGGCATCAACGGCTGCGTCCATTCGATCAAATTGAAATCGATACGGGCCATCCAAAGTGACCCGGTCCCCCATCTCCATCGACTCATCTGTGCGGACGACTTGAAATCCCAACCGATCCATCAATGACGCTTCGAGCTCCCGGGCATCGGCTTCCGTGATTCCTGCTGGTAAAGTAGCACTTCCTGCAATCGTCCAATGATAGCGTCCCGGAAATGTACAGACTCCGAGGAAAAACTCGTCATCTTTCCAAACCTCCCTGAGTTGCTTCAGATCACCGGTAACCGCAAAACTTCGGACAAGACGGGCTGTGCACTCTTTCCCACGATAACCATCCAGAGTGAGCAGATAAGTGCCGCGTGATTCCAACTGAAATACAAATCGCTCTTCGTTCCCGCCAGCGATTTGCCACTGACCGATGGGGTGATTTTGCCAGTTCCAAATCGTAAGCACGGCATGGTCGAAGGCCTCCCCCGAAACATGGGCTGTTACGGGAAAGGAGGTATTATCCGAGGCAAGCGCGGACCACGCAAACGGCTGATTCGCAGCCAGCCGCAATCCGCTCTCAGAAGAAACGGCTTCGTGGATATCTTCGTTAAGAAAGGGAACGCCGGTGACCTTGAGCCGCTCATCATTCGGAAAAAGCGACACCGATATTTCCGCGAATACTGCAGTAGCAGGTCCAAAGCAGAGAATCGCAGCAGCAGCGATTCGACAAAGAAACGGTAGCCGGATCCAACCCGGCATTATATCAAATGCCGCCGCTTTTTTTGTAGCGGAAGATGGAAATATTCCGGCCGATCGCACCAGCGTTGACGTCGGCATTTTACCAAATGCCGCTACTGATTCGACCCCTGTTGAGGACGCGCTTTCGGCTTCGGAGAAGCTGTCGGGTTATCGATCGCATCAGCCGAGCTGCTTGGCGCAAGCGGCTTCACTGCTTTGAGATACTTGAAC
>JAKMGR010000088.1 GCA_022424805.1 Verrucomicrobiales bacterium | reverse complement strand
CTACTGGTAGCGACTCCACGGATGGATAGGATTTCTCGCGCAGATTGTACCTCGGATTGCTCACCGCTTCGCCACTTTCGCGATCCAAATAATGCGGTGAGCTGGTGTTGACTTTTCTTGCTTTGTTCTTCTCCTGATCATTTTTCGAGAGTTTTGGATCCTTCCGCTGCAGGTATATTTTTTCGACTGCATCAGCGGGCTTGATTGCCCAGTAGAGTTCGCTCGGCTTTTCCCCCTTTACGGTTGCTCGTTGCAAAGCCTTTCGCCCCAGTTCCCGGTATTGCTCGAATTGCCTGCCCGATATTTGCAGGGTTTCAGAGCTGTTTTTAAATCCATCCTCCGACGTCGCTTCGGGAGGGAGATCGTTGCCGAAGTCTCGGCCGGGTAGCCCAAGAAGATCCTGCAGTGCGTAGTTATACTCGTAACGCGTGAGCCGGCGAAACGAGGTGTGCCCGCCTTCAGCGCGACGATGCAGTGAGGCGGTTTGCAATTCCTGTGAAAGCCATTCGACGACTTTTGATCGGTCTTCGTCAGACAACTCGATTTCATCATCGGCCGGAGGCATTTCATCATTGCTGACGACATCGATCACTTCGACCCACCAGCTTACATCTTTTCCCGCCAGTAGATTGGGATCGAGGGTGTCGACCCGGAAGTCGGCCTTTTGCTTCTCGGGACCATGACAACTAGAGCAGGCCTGTTCCAGAATCGGCTGGATCTCATCCGCAAATACAGCCAGATCAGCCTTTGGGGCTTCTTCGTTTTTCGCGGTGCGTTTAGAACCCGGCTTGAGATATCGGGAGTTCCTGGCGCCAATTTCCTTGGCGTCCTCCAGAGACAGGGAATGATCGCTTGTCGCAAGGGTAACTCCGCCCATAGACACGCCATCGAGGGCAATTTCGGAAAACTGGTAGTGAGTCGGGTCGTTGGATGCCAGGAAGGTAAAACGGTAAAACTTCCAAGGGACTTCATTTTTCAACGCGAAGCGCCGGGTTTGGAGTCGCTCTTCAAACAAGGGCTGTTCCTTTTTGTGATCCAACTTCGTCCACTTCCACCCATTCTGTGAACCTTCCAGAATCCACTCCTTCGGATCCCGCGAAGGAACATCGTTAGCCGAAGTGATCGAGTAAGCCCGAACAATTTTGCCTTTCTCTTCAGGTAGCTTGAGCTGCCATTGAATTGCTTGATTCCGATGGTGCCCACACCACTTGGTTTTCGAATCACCATCCACACTTTTCAGAACTCCCTGATTACCAGCGCCAGTGTGGTTGCTGGGAGTCGACACTTCCGTTCCTGCAAAAATCACTGATGTTTGCAGCAAAAGAAATAGAGCGAGGTAAGGTTTCATAAATGATGCGGACGGAAAAATGAGCATCAATCCGGGATCAATCAGGACTGGTGGTTCGCCTCAACCGGCACGGTTTTCAATTAACGTCTTCCCGCTTTCGGGTAAAACTTTATACGTTGTCATCAGCGTTTTACGCGGAATTTCATCCCCTTGAAGGTGCTTCCCAAAACAACGTTGTTGACTGGTTCGCAGATAAATGAACGTCGATCCCAGATGCTAAATTCCCGCCATGTTGATCACCGTAGCGAGGGTTAGAGCAGCCGGTCCATTGTTACATCGGGTTCTGCCGCACGGCCTGGCATTAGCACTACTCTTACAGAATTGGGGGAGAATGGCTACTGCTCGTTGGAAGGGCTTTCCTCCACGACTGGCACAGCACTGCTTTGCTCTGCAGTGGTTGCGAGCAGATCGCGAAATTGCTCAAGCCATTTCTTCAGGCTGGTGTGGCCGGGATTACCCTTCAACATCGCCAGCATCGCCTGCGAACCCTGCTTTGGAGATACGTTGATGTAGATGTCGGTCGCCTTGGCCCAATACAATTCAGGAAGACGTTCGGTATCGAATTTTTCCAACTCGTAGTCGTTATCCTCGTACCGGACGATGACAGATTGTTTCTCCAGATTGATGCGACGATCCCAGGCGGCGCTGAGAGCTTCTGGAGCTTCCTTTCGAAAGAAAGGAAAGACAGATTGGTCGTAGACTCCGCCGAAATTTCCCGGTTCGAAAGACCAGTTATCGACTTCGAGGGATTTGTTTAGCTTGTAGGCTTCGGCAAATATTGTGCTTTTCACCGAGTCTCTCAATGTTCTCATTCCCATGCCGCCAAGATTTTCGGTGTTAGCGACGATGTCGGTGACGAAATTTTCCAGTTCTGGTATGAGAGTTTCCCGCTTGACTCCCTCTGCAGCTTTCATCGTGAGGACGAGATACTGAAGCTGAAAGCGAATCGCGGCGAGGTTTTCTTTGTTGTTGATTTTGTCTTCGTTCTTTTCCCGCCACGCTCGAAATTCGGAGAAAGAAGAGTCTTTGGCATCAAAATTCAGAGTCTTGTGGCACTGCACATAGAATTCGTATGCTGCTTTGTCACTGGATGAGGCAGCTTCGAATGCATGAACGGCGCTGGTTCGCAGCGAGACACGCTCGCCAGTAAGAAAATCCTCGATGACAGAGAGTTCTTCCAGGAGACCATCAATCTCCCCCTGGGAGAGGGGATCCGCGGAAGCTGGAGTGGCGAGACAGGCTCCAAGGAAAAGTGCTGCAATTTGGAGGATACGGGTTTGCATGATCAACGGGTGTAAAGAGGTATAACGGTTCTGGCTGTTTTGGCTACGATGAAACGCCAATTTCGTCAATTTTCGACATCGCGCAGTGACAAAGAGCGGTCGGGTGTCATAGACTCCGTGAAAATGAACCGTGCCATTTTATCCAGTATTCTCCTCGTTTCCTGCCTTATGACCCCGATCGACACTCCCGCTGAACCCGAGGGCAGTCTCACTGCAGATTTTGTAAAGAAATTGCGGGATGGCTATGTGATGAACTTGGAGGACCGGGCTCGGTTCAATGCTATTTCCAACACGGACATCGATACGCTGGCGCTTAATCGCCAGATCGTAAACGGCGAGGATGGGCATTTCAGTCATCGCATAAAGACGAAGGGTGTGACGAATCAGAAGGCATCCGGGCGCTGTTGGATGTTTGCGGGTCTCAATACGATGCGACCAACCGTGATTCATGAACTCGGTCTTGAAGCGTTTGAGTTCTCCGCCGCGTATCTGCTTTTCTGGGACAAAATGGAGAAGTCGAATCTCTACCTTGAACAAGTCATCGAGTTGCGTGACGTCGATCGCCTCGATCGGGAATGGCAGCTCATCAATGACGCAATGATCGGAGACGGTGGGTGGTGGAACTATGTTATGTCTCTCATCGAGAAATACGGAGTGGTTCCTGTGAGTGTCATGCCGGAAACCAACAGTAGTGAGAACACGCGCACGATGAACGAGGTTTTGAAACGGCTGCTGCTTTCGCGAGCTTCCGAAATTCTGAAGGCCAACGAGGACGGTAAAAGTATCGAAAAGCTCAGAGCGCAGAAAGAAGATGCGATGAAGGAAGTGTATCGATTCCTCGCCATCAATCTCGGAGAGCCGCCTGCAGAATTCGAGTGGCGATTTGAGGCGAAGCAAAAGAAGAACTCCGATTCGGAAGAGAAAAACAAAAACGAAAAGCCAAAGGTGGAGGAAGAAAAGCTATCCGAGTGGACTTCCTACACACCGAAAAGCTTCTACGAAACTTTCGTCGGTGATGATCTTTCGCAGATGGTGACCCTGTATCACGATCCTGCTTTGAAAACCGAGGGGCACTATTGCTTCAATCGCGCCCGCAATGTCTTTGGGTCGGCAGAGATGAATTTTGTGAATGTCGACA
The DNA here is from genome assembly GCA_022424805.1 of Verrucomicrobiales bacterium. Lineage (GTDB taxonomy): Bacteria > Verrucomicrobiota > Verrucomicrobiia > Verrucomicrobiales > DEV007 > Arctic95D-9. The sequence goes on along the minus strand of JAKMGR010000088.1, from coordinate 835 downwards.
TCGACAGCATGAAGAAGATCGCCGTCGAATCAGTTAAAGCGAACCAGGGAATGTGGTTCGCGGTCAATATGGGCCCAGACCAATCGCGGGAGCACGGGCTAATGGAGGTTGAACTCTTCGACTACGAGTCGCTTTTTGGAATCGAGATGCCTCTTTCGAAGGCGACTCGCTCCCGCTTCAATGCCGGGGCGTCGAATCATGCGATGACCCTAATGGGTGTCGATCTTCGCGACGGCAAGCCCGTGAAATGGCTCGTCGAGAACAGTTGGGGGGAGGACAAGGGCAACAAGGGGACCTGGACACTCTATGACAGTTGGTTTGACGAGTATGTCTATACCGTGACCGTTCACCGGGATCTGGTCCCCGATGAAATCCTTGCTGTATTTGAGGAAGAGCCGGAGCAACTTCCCACTTGGTATCCCGGTGCGATGGGGCCGGAATAATTGGGGAATGGGAGTTTACTCTTTTCCCTCATCAACAAATTCAATCGCTTTTTCGAGCCAACCCGATAGAGGAGGCTTGTGACCGTGCTTAGGAATTTCAAGCAACGGAACATGTGAGAAGTCCTCCTTCACAAAGCCGTCTGCATTTGCGCCCACAGTGTTAGCGAGATTGAAGTCTTTTTCGCCGTTCAGCGATGTACACTGGCGCATTTGCCACAGAAATTCTGTTTCCAAAGATGGCTTTGTGTCGCTTACTTTCCGAACCTATGGCTACTAAAATTCTTTCCCTTCTTCTTATTCTGAGTGTGTCGCTCCTGACTGCCGACGAGAAAACACCACCTAACGTCATCTTCGTTCTAGCTGACGACCTTGGTATCGGCGATATCCAACCG
>JAKMGR010000075.1 GCA_022424805.1 Verrucomicrobiales bacterium | reverse complement strand
CTGTGCTGTCTTGCGAAGAACAGTCACAAGGGCCTTCGTCGGAAGCACGTGAACAGGTTCCTTCGTTAATGAGGTCAATACATTCACATTCTCCCACGAATATGGTCTCTAAGCAGAGGCAATAGTTAAGACCTGGCTGCGAGGTGGCAATCACCACCGTCATGAGCCAAATCATAATTAGAGTTGTTCCTTTGCGAACCATTCTGACTATCAGAGAAGTAACTAATAATCTTATTCCAGCGAAATGCGAGAAAATTTCTCGCGCTATGCAATTATGCGGGGTGGTGACTGAATCGGTGGGTGGCTGGTGTACTGGGGGTAATCATTTAGATTCTTCTACTCATATCACCCCCAATTCAGCCCCCCGACTATCGACGTAGTTCTCGCCGGGCATTACTAGCTCGGTATCCGTGGACACATTAAGCCCATCGGTAACGACAAACGCAGCCTCGGTCATTAAGGTGCGGATGCAGGCAAGTTCCTCCCGCCATCCGTCCTCGTCCATCTCAACAAGGACGGCGTCGTGGATTGGAGCAATTACTCGGTGACCGGCTTCCTCGAGGGCTATGACGGCAGCCCTGAGGATTTCGCCGCCGGTTGCCTTGACCAAGAAGTTGGCAATCGAGTTGGCCGAGTCCTTGGGCTTCATCTTTCGCTGCCAGCCATAGCGGGTCGAGAGTGTTCCGCCAGACATGACTTCGTCGACGACGGCCTCCCTCCATTTCCAAAAGTGGGGGTAGGCTTCCTGGTTGGAGGTGATCAAGCGCCGAGCAGTAGGAACGGGGACTCCCAGATTCTGGGCTAGAGTATGATCTCCAATCCCGGATTAAAGCGCCAACATCACCACTTTGTAGGTGGCTCGCTCTGAAGGGTGAGTCTCTTTGGTGCCGCCCTCGGGTGCCGCCCCAGCGCGTATCGCAAATCGGATATATGGGTTGCCGGCTTCGTAATCTCGCAACAGCTCCTCGTCGCCAGAAAGTATGGCCGCCAAGCCCAATTCTTGAGATAGGTAGCCCACGTAGGCTAGGACTTGACCTTTTGGTGCTGCTACCGTTGAACGCATCCAGGCGCTTGCTTCTAAGATGAAACAGTTATTAGAGGGCTGATTCCGACCTGTGTCGGAAGCGAAGGGAGAAAGCATGCAACGCAGTTGACCATCATTACCGAGGGGGAACTCGAACTCGCGCCCTTGGGCACGCTGTTTGCGTGCGTAAGTCATGGTCCTCACTCCGGAGTATCGGTCGGCGAGTTTCTTGAAAGTGTCAGTATCAAGAGCGGGTGCCCCGCTGCTGAGTCTGGGGCACGGGGTGCCCTTCTCGCAACACCATGCAAGCCATGCTTTCGAACGGAAATGCCCTTCATTGTCGATCACGCCTGGATATTCCTTACGGGACTCTTTCCTGGCGACATCAGCGATCTCCGGCATCATGGCCGTTAGGCGATCGAGTAAGTCTAGCCCGCATTTTTCATAAGACGATGTTTTGTTTGGTAGGCTTGGTGGTCTCATCGACAGAGGGACTGATTGAGACTGCTGAACTTGGTATCCTGGGGGGAATTCTCAATTTCGTTCAATAATCACATCGCTCGTTCCGTATTTTTGGCCTGGTGCGAGCTTCGTAGACATGGATCATCCAGGAACTCTATTTTGGTTCCTCTTTTGCCCTGTAAGCCTTTCGGTTCTTGTGATCTTGACGCGCTTCAGGCGCTCGATCTCCGCAGGCTTTGGAGACAGCTCATCACTTCACTTTGGTAACGAAAGCTGCTCGACCATTTCACCACGATGCGACGCACGCTCACTTGAATCAAGGTGGCGATCTTGAGCAAGCGGTCGCGGATCGTCCCAGGGCTTGCTTTGGCAAATTGTTCGCTTTCTTGAAGCCCTTCTTCACGGAGTTCAATGAGCAGGTTGTAGGCGATGGTGGAAAACCAGAGCCGTAGTTGATTGGCCACCATGTCGCCCGCGCTCATGCGGTCGGCAAAGAGGTCGAGTTGTTGGTCTTTGATGCGATTTTCCATATCGCCGCGAGCACAGTAAAATTCCCGGTAAAGCGCTCGCGGGGCCCAACGTTCGGCCTCTTTCTGAGAGAGGTTGGTGACGACGAAGCGAGGGTTTTCTCCCCTGGGGGTGATTTGGGATTTGCCGATGATCCGGCGGGTGCGGCTCCAGCTTTTTTGGGTCCGGTAGTCAAAGTCACAAAAGTGGGTGCTGTATCCACCACTCAGGCAGGCTTCGGCTTTGGCACGCAGGGTGGTGGGCTCGAGGAGTTTGAGCAGGCGGGCGTTTTTGGCGTATCCAAATACGTAGTTGATCTGCTCGGCTTCACACCATGACATGATGGTTTCACGGGCAAACCCGCTGTCGCCACGTACGATGATCTTCGTATTTGGAAAGCGTTCGCGAATGAGGGGGATGATTTTGGCGAGAGCGTCGACGGTGCCGTCGCTGGCGTCTCGATTGCTGGTGCGCAGCTGCGCCCAGACGGGCCATTTTCCGATGAAGCAGTACAGCGGCAGGTAGCAGTATGAGTCGTAGTAGCCGTGGAAAAATTTTCCTTCCTGGGATCCGTGGATGAGGCTGTCGGTCGCGTCGAAGTCGAGGACGATTTCTTCGGTAATTTACGGGAGTTGGGAGACGGCGTGGCGGATGAGGAGGGTTTCGATGAGGTCGTGATCGGCTTGGATTTTGTGAGCTCCGGCGATGATGTGGTCGCAGTCTTGGGTCTTGGCGTTGGTGAGTTCGAGACGGTTGAGGGTGGACTTTCCGGCGAGAGCACAGCCTTGGTTTTGCTCATCGCGATCAAGGCCGAGCGGGTCTGTTTTTCCAACGCCGAGAGCCATGACGGGATCGCGGCGCAGGGTGTCGTGGTCGTTGAGATCTTGGTAGCCCATCGCGAGGCCGAAAATGCGTTGGCGCAGGAGCTCGCCAAGGCTGTGGACGACATAGCGTTGGTCCCGGAAATCACGGAAGCAGTGCGCGAGTTTGTCGAGGAGCCCGGAACGACTTTCGATCTCACGCAGGAGGACGATGCCTCCATCGGCAATGAGGTTGCCTCCTCGGAAGTGAGCTTCCACTTTTCGCTTCCCGAACCCTTGTAAATCGAAATTTGTCTGGATACAGTCTGTCATGCGGCGGCTGGTTTGAGTGAGTTGAGTATCGGATTGAACACCAACACTTTACTCCGATTTCCAGTCCGTCCGCGATTCGTTTTATGAGAAATGCGGGCTAGGTCTGCGGGGATACCCCGGCGTTCAACCTGCGCGAGGGCCTTGAGGTAGCGGCCACGCATAATAGCCTCCTTAGGATTGGCACGGGACTTGAGTTTCCTCCAAATGGCGGAACCGGTGCGTACATCATCCAAACAATAGTCCATTAGCGGTTGCTGGAGATTCTCCGGAACGTCACCCGCCATGGCCACCTGCCTCATCTCCTCCTTGTGTTGGGACGACATGCTGCGGATGCCGTGGCTACTGGCGACGCCGAGAAGGCCCCAAGAACTCTTGGGTGGAAGAACCTGACCGCGGACATTACGGGCGTCAGCAAGGGTGTCGATAACCTCTGTTGGCAGAGGTCAACCTAATTTCAAAAAACAGCCCAGTTCCTCGAGGGCATAATGAGCAACCATTCGGAATTCAGGAGGGAATGGGCTGAGGACTCCACCGCCGTCAATCCAGAGGGCCTCCTCCTCACCTGTTTCGATACATTGCCATGCGACACACAACGGGCGGGGGTGAAGCCCCAGTTCTTGGCGGAATCCAAAGTCGATAGAATAAGTCTACATCGAAAAAATAAGAGTGTATCGGCCCGCCCAGCGAGGGCGGGCCGATGTTTTCCACTTAGTCACGGCCAAGGAGTGCTTGGACGACCGGGTGCTCAAGGGAATCAATCACCTCGAACGCGCCAGCCTTAGCGGCGAAGCACTTACCTGTTTAACAAAGCGAGGGTAGAATTCGCTGGCTTGGCGGGGGAGATCGCCCTGTGGAGTGAGGTGACCGGGAATTCTGCGGTAAAGTAGCTGAAGCGGACGCCTTTTATGACTGGATTCCGGGCGGGCTGGAAAATCTTCGCGATTGTGAACCTGCATCTTCACCCGGGCGACAATGAGGATGACATAGACTTCCGTCGGGAAGAGGTGCGGTTGCTGTTGGCCGCTCTGAAACATAAGGTGGAAAGAGGCCGACTTTGGAATGAGAACTTGATCATCGCGGGTGATTTCAACTTCTATGCTGGTGCCGACAAGGATGATTTTACGATTGATATGATGGGTGATGCGGGGTTCCGGGAAGTCGAGAGCTTGGTTGGCGTCGACACGAATGCGTCCCTCACGGAGGCATACGACCGGCTGTTTTTCTCCAATAATGAGTATTTTAGGCTGAGCCGGGCTGGTGACGGAACGGATAGTGGTGGTGTCTTCAATCCTTTCGAGTATGTTCTGCGTGACGAGGACGCGGATAGCTACCGAGCCTTCATGATTGAGGATTACACCGGGAGTCGTGATCTGACTGTCCCGGCGAACCTGAAGCGCTACTACAAGCACCCCTGGCGGAAGAACCAGATTTCGGATCACTCTCCCATTTGGTGTGAGCTGGTGATCGATGACTCGGAGCGGTTTCTCGAGGAGAAGCTGGAGGGACACTCGTGATGGGGTGCCCACGCGGTATTGTGAGTGGTGGTGAGGCTGGAGTGCTGAGACGACGTTCTTCGTAGAGACATGCCCATCGGGCTGGTGGAGTCACATCGAGTCGTTCCGGGACCTGAACTCAGGTGTGGCAGGTCGTTACGCACTTCGTGCTCCGCGATCCTTCGGATGCGACACGGCGGCAATGTCGTCTCTGACCTCGCTTCGCTTCGGCCCGAGCCAACATTATCCTTGGTCGCCCCATGCCACCCGTGAGTTTCAGCCTG
>JAKMGR010000073.1 GCA_022424805.1 Verrucomicrobiales bacterium | reverse complement strand
GGACCATCTGGTGATGCGAAAACGTGGACTAACAAAGGTGTCGTCGATCTTCGGAATTTTACCCTCAATGGGGTGAGCTTTCTCGAGATGGAGTCCGAGTTTGAAAGCCTCGATCTGATTCATTCGTTTCGTGATGTCAAAATGAAGCGACACGATGGAGGAATCGTCGCCAAGGAGGCAAGGTTCCATCCTGCCAAGCGCCTATGGGAAGTCGAAGAAGTAGTTTGGACGACGGATCTGCAGGAAGGGGCCTCTGCATTCAATAAGAAGCTGGCCAAGTCACTAACAAAATACCAGTTCACCTCTCCTCCAACGGTGAGTCTTTCTGGTCAGCTCGATTCGCGCCGCGTGGAAGAAGTGGGATCAGAGCCGCGTCGAAATGTGCTCGATATCGAGTTCGAATCCGAAACGACAGCACGCTACACGTTTTTGGGAGAGACTATCACGGCGGAGAAATCACGGGGCAAGATTGCTGTCAATGGAAGCCGAGTGCACTTGAAGTCGCTCGACGCGGAGGTATTTGGAGGAACGCTCCAACTCGAATACGATGCCAAGGATGTAAGATCGCCGGAGCGTCCATTCGAGGCGAGGGCGATACTGAAAGACGTGCCACTTGAAGCTGTTACCCGACTCTACGCCGATACGGAGACGATTCGAGGGCGAGTCGCCGCAGCCGTTACGCTTTCTGGCAATGGGGGCGACATCGCGACTTTGGATGGAGATGGAACGGCGACGATTACGGATGGAAATCTTTTCGCGATTCCACTCTTTGGCCCGCTTTCGAAAGCCATCGTGAAAGCGCGTCCGGGTGAAGTTCGTGAAGGCGCGAATGTGGCACGTCAAGCCAGGGCAACCTTGCGGATGCGAGATGGAATTATTTATAGTGAGGACTTCGAAGCTCTCACGGACTCGTTTCGATTGCGAGCAGCAGGAGAGGTCTCGCTGGTGGATCACAGGGTTGATCTTGAGGCGGTCGTGAACACGAAAGACGTGCTCTCCAGTGCCGTGCTGACTCCCGTGAGCGAACTTCTCACATTTTCCTGCACGGGCACGGTGACCGAGCCGGTCTGGAAATCGAAAGCCATCTCCAACCTCGGAAAAGTTCCCGCTCAGGTCATCACGGAACTAACAACAATCCCCGTCGAGGGATTGAAAAAAATCGGGCAAGGTTTGTTCGGGCCAGACCAGGGTAACGGCCGTGATCCAGCTCCCGAGAACGCAGATGAAGAAGATAAGAAGAAGCCGAAAAAAACAGGCTTGTTCCAGATCTTTAAGGATGGGGAGTAGATGCTCGCCTTTAGTTGTCGTCCTTTGGTAATTCCGGCGGTCCACTTTCTTGTGCCGGAACTTTCGTTACTTTTCTCTTTGGCATCGAACGAAAATGTTCGCGCTTCGCTGAGTTGCTCCAACCGCGGCGAAGCCATTTTACGAGCGACCACGCGAGCCATAGAGCCCAGAGCAACATCGCAAGGCGGAACCACCAGATCGAGATCGACCAGTAGCCCGGCTGTGGTAACTCGGACTCGGCACGGGCAGAGAACCAGTTCAGGTAGCTCGCGCTGGAGTTGACTCCGGCAACATACATCTCGGGGTCCCCTAACAAACCGACCGAAGCAATCCTGATAAAGAAACCAATCACGAGAATCGTCAACCCGATCAATCCGATCTGAACGAGGTTGTGTTTCCACGGCGAGAGTTTCTTCCACGGTCTTTCGTCTGACGAGAGCAGGAGAAACAGCCAGGCAATGATCATGAGAGAACAGATCACGGAAATCTGAGTTAACCCCAGCATGAGGAGAATCCAGGAAACCATGTTCAGCGGGGAATTCGTGATTCGTGAGAGCACGATGGCGGCAATGAGTGAGAAGGCGAGAACGGCCCAGAATCGGATGGCGGGCCCTCGTAGTGGTCCATCGGTTAGGATGAGCCATCGATCGCGCGAAGGACGAATCACGCTTGTGACGTTCGACGACTCCACTGGCAGCACGACGGTATCGGCCCAGGTCCACCCCTTGGCGGCACCGGCAGTTCGCCACTCGACCTTGATAGTCTGCGGTCCCGGCCGCAAAGGAACGATGACTGCGTCGCCATCTTTTCGTATGGGAATCGTTTTTCCATCATGCAAAAGCGAACTCACCTCGCAGCCGCTCGGCAATTGAATCGGGAAGTCTTCGCCGAGACTGGTTCGGACCGACAGTTCCAGAGCGGAAGAACG
>JAKMGR010000063.1 GCA_022424805.1 Verrucomicrobiales bacterium | reverse complement strand
TTGCTAGATATGGCAGGGGATTGGGCCGTGAAACGAAAATTTTAGCCTTTTGGCAATAATTTTTTGACAGATGCAACCCGTCGAGTAGTTTGCGCGGCTAATTTTGGCGGTTTTCACTATTGCCTCCGAGTTTCCTCCCGAAAAGGGGTAGGTTTCCGGAGGCTTGTTGCCTACCGGTAGAATTAGAGCCTGAGTTACTGGGGCCGCAAACTTCGGAAAAATTTCGGAAGGTCTCTCTCGCTCAAGGTGCTGAAAGGCTCTTGTAGCTCAGGGGTAGAGCACTTCCTTGGTAAGGAAGAGGTCACGGGTTCAAATCCCGTCAAGAGCTCCATCTCCGTCTTACAAGAACCAATCAAAAACAACGTAACGAAAACACATTGCGAATACGCAGCGGTAGCTTACCAAATCCTGTCGCTGGAAAGTCGAATTTTTAATCCGACACCAACCAACTAACCAACCAAACGACAATGGCTAAAGAATCATTCGAACGGAATAAGCCGCACGTGAACGTAGGCACCATTGGTCACGTTGACCATGGTAAGACTACCCTCACCGCTGCTATCACCACCACACTTGCTGAAAAGGGCTTCGCTGAGAAGCGCGCTTACGATGAGATCGACGGCGCACCCGAGGAGCGCGAGCGTGGTATTACAATTTCAACTGCACACGTTGAGTACGAGACGGACAATCGTCACTACGCTCACGTTGACTGCCCTGGGCACGCTGACTATGTGAAAAACATGATCACCGGTGCCGCGCAGATGGACGGAGGAATTCTCGTTGTATCCGCTGCTGACGGCCCCATGCCTCAGACTCGTGAGCATATCCTGCTTGCTCGTCAGGTGGGTGTTCCTGCTCTCGTAGTTTTCCTCAACAAGGTTGATCAGGTTGACGACGAAGAGCTTCTCGATCTCGTTGAGATGGAAGTTCGTGAGCTCCTCAGCCAGTATGAGTTTCCTGGTGACGATATTCCTATCGTCCGTGGATCTGCTCTCAAGGCTCTCGAAGGAGATGCAACTCATCAGGAGAACATCATGAAGCTCATGGAAGCTGTGGATGAATACATCCCTGAGCCAGATCGCCCAGTCGATCAGGACTTCCTTATGCCAATCGAGGACGTTTTCTCAATTGAAGGACGCGGAACGGTTGCTACCGGACGTGTTGAGCGTGGAATCGTCAAGAAGATGGAAGAAGTCGAAATCGTTGGTATCCGCGACACGCAGACCACCACGATTACTGACATCGAGATGTTCCGTAAGCTTCTCGACGAAGGTCGAGCTGGCGACAACGTCGGGCTCCTTGTTCGTGGACTTAAAAAGGATGACATTGAACGCGGTCAGGTTATCGCCAAGCCCGGTTCGATTACTCCTCACAAGAAGTTCACCGCAGAGGTTTACGTTCTCAGTAAAGACGAGGGTGGTCGCCACACTCCGTTCTTCAACAATTATCGTCCGCAGTTCTACTTCCGCACCACGGATGTGACCGGTTCCGTGACTCTTCCCGACGGCGTCGAGATGGTCATGCCTGGTGACAACGTTTCCGTTGAGGTCGAGCTGATCACGCCTATCGCCATGGAGAAGACCATTCGCTTCGCGATCCGCGAAGGTGGTCGTACCGTTGGTGCGGGCCGTGTTGCTGACATTCTTGACTAAGAATCGACGAACTATACGGACCAGTTTTTTTCCTCCGCCCGGTCTCTCCTAATGGGAAGAGACCGGGTTGGGAAATCAAAGCTCGCGAGGGGATCTGATTCGTCGGCTCCCCTCTTTCCGCCACTAGGTGACGCCTTCCGGGGTGAGCCTACCAAGGAACAATAAATGTCAGTGAAAGGGTAGTAGCTCAATTGGTAGAGTAGCGGTCTCCAAAACCGTTGGTTCCGAGTTCGAGTCTCGGCTGCCCTGCCATTCGGCGCCTTTCTTAAAGACCCTTTCTAAACCCCCAAACACAATTCGATGAAAAAGTTGATGAAATACTTCGGTGAAGTTCGCGCAGAGCTGAAGAAGGCGACTTGGCCGTGGGATCCTAAGGAAAAGGGGTTTAAAAAGTACAAGCAGCTCATCGATTCGACCATCGTGGTCATGATTGCCATGGTTCTGCTTGGTGCTTACGTCGCGACAATTGATTTTGCGATGCGGCAATTCATGACCTTCCTCACCACGGGATTTTAATCCCAGAGTTACGTCACTACTCACACCAATTTACGCGCTATACTGATGCCGACCATCCCTGCACCAAACGACCAGTGGTATGTGGTTCACGTTCTCTCCGGACAGGAGTTGAAGGTGCGCGACAGCATCGAGCGACGCATCGAGGCCGAGGAGGCTTCCGATGTCATCTTTGAGGTTCTCGTCCCGCAAGAGAGAGTCTCGGAGATTAAGGCTGGTCAAAAGCGCGAAGCAAACCGAAAGTTCTTTCCCGGTTACATAATTATCAATATGCACCTCTTGAACGACGACAATACGCTCGTCGACAAGGCGTGGTATTTCATTCAGGAGACTGACGGGGTTATAAATTACGCGGGAACCAAGGACCACCCGATGCCGATGCCGATGCACGAAGTTGAGGGCATGCTCGCACAGATCAAAGAGCGCGAAGGCAGTGTCATGCCGGCGGTCGCTTACGAGATTGGTGATACCGTGGTCGTATCCGATGGCCCATTCCAAGGCCAGACCGGAATCATCGCCGAAGTAAACGAAGAAAAAGGCGAGCTCATGGTTTCGGTAAACATCTTTGGACGGGAGACGCTCGTCCCACTCGAATACTGGCAGGTGGAAAACGGCTGATCGTAACATTTTGGCATGACTTAATCCTGTTGGGCTCCGCCCTCTTAAGTCGGTCGCTAAACCTCCCAAACGCGAAATTTCATAAAAAGCAGCACGATGGCTAAAGAAGTGGTACAACAACTGAAACTGCAAATTCCCGCAGGTGGGGCGAATCCGTCTCCACCCGTTGGGCCCGCCCTTGGACAGGCAGGTCTGAATATCATGGAATTTTGCAAGGAGTTCAACGCACAGACACAACAGAATGCCGGAGATCTTCTTCCTGTGGTGATCAGTGTCTACGCGGATAAGAGTTTCTCTTTCGTGACGAAGAAGCCGCCTGCGGCAGTTCTTCTTAAGAAGGCTGCTAATCTTGCCTCTGGATCCGGCGAGCCTCACAAGGTAAAGGTCGGAACGCTCAGCAAAGCAAAGCTCCTTGAAGTCGCTGCCGTGAAAATGGATGATCTCAACACGGACGACCCTGAAATGGCTTGCCGCATCCTCGAGGGAACGGCCCGTCAAATGGGTCTCGAGATCGTCGACTGATTCTTTCCGGGAAACTTTTCCCAAAAACCCAACTAACCAAGCAGGAGGGCGCGCTGGCGTCCGTTTGCACTGCACCCAAAACAATGGCTAAAAAACGCAGCAAAAGATACGAAAAGGCCGCCGAGATGGTGGACGCAGAAAAAGCTTACTCGCTTGAGGAAGCAATCGCGCTGGTGAAGAAGCTCCCGGCTCCCAACTTTGACCAGACCGTCACCATCTCTTTCAAGATGGGTGCCGACCCTCGTCAATCAGATCAGATGGTTCGCGGATCCTGCCCTCTCCCTAACGGAAGTGGTAAGGAAGTAAAGGTTCTTGTTTTCGCTGAGGGCGAAGCGGCAACCGAGGCGAAGAACGCTGGTGCTGACCATGTTGGTTTCGACTCTTTGATCAAAGAGGTGCAAGGCGGAATGATGGATTTCGACGCCGTAATCGCAACACCTGCTGCTATGTCCGAAGTTCGTAAGCTCGGTAGGCAACTCGGACCTCGCGGTCTCATGCCTAACCCGAAGACGGGAACGGTGACCGACGATACCGCAGCAGCTGTGAAAGCGGTCAAGGCAGGTAAGATCGATTTCAAACTCGATAAGAATGGCAACATTGCCGTGCCAATCGGAAAAGTTTCTTTTAGCGAGGAAGATCTCGTTGAAAATGGAAAAGCGGCAGTCGACTCAATCGCGGCGGTTCGTCCCGCATCTGCGAAAGGCGACTTCCTCGTCAATGGAGCCGTCGCTGCGACGATGAGCCCCGGAATCACCCTCGACGTTTCACCGTGGAGATAATCGAACGGAAACGAAAACTGAACGTTATTTCTACTACCCATTTTAGACCATGAAAGAAGTCAAACAGGTCATTATCGACGAGATTCTCGAACGCTTGAACGATTCGCCGTTCATGCTGGTTGCCGACTATGGTGGCATGACAGTTCCCCAGTTCGAAGAACTCCGCGGAAAGCTCAAGGAGAAGGGCGCCAAATTCCAGGTCGCAAAAAACTCATTCGTTCGCAGAGCTGCTGAATCGGCAGAATACCCCGAGGGTATCGGAGATATGCTCTCCGGCCAGACTGCAGTCGTCACTGGTGACAGTGATGTTTGCGCAGCAGCCAAGGCTCTTAAGGATTTTGCAAAATCCGCAGGCAAGCCAGAAATTCGCGGTGGCGTTCTCGATGGAGAATTGCTCGACGAAGCCAAGGTGAAAGCTCTTGCAGACCTTCCACCAATGGAAGTTCTCCAAGCACAGTTGCTCGGAGTGCTCAACATGCCTGCTCAGCAGCTTGTTACAGTCCTGGATCAGCCGGGTGCATCGCTCGCTCGCGTTCTCCAGGCAAAGCACGACCAGGGATAATCCACTTTCTCAGAATACACAGAAAACCTTTTCAGGAAATTCCCAATGGATTTCCTGATCATCCAAAAAACAAACCGGGTTCCTTGTCGAGGGCCAAGCGTGGCTCCTTAATTGTCAGAACGCTTTTTGACGCGGCGACACCCATCCAAAAATATGGCAGATACAGATGCATTAGTTGATCAGTTGAGTGGGCTTACAGTTCTCGAGGTCGCAGACCTTGTGAAAGCTCTTGAAGAAAAATGGGGAGTCAGCGCTGCTGCACCCGCAGCCGTTGCTGTTGCAGCACCGGGCGGTGGTGGTGGAGGCGAAGCAGCAGAGGAGAAGGATTCCTTTGATGTTGTTCTTGAATCCTTTGGAGACAACAAGATCGCGGTTATCAAGGCGGTTCGTGAAGCAATCTCCGGTCTCGGCCTCGCCGACGCCAAGAAGATTGTGGAAGGTGCTCCTGAAACCATCAAAGAAGGCGCTTCCAAAGACGAAGCCGAAGAAATCAAGGGCAAGCTCGAAGAGGCCGGCGCTACCGTCGAACTCAAGTAAACGAGATATTTCTTGTTCGACCCGGCCGGGTGAAAGTCCGGCGGGTCGAGCATTTTTTCGAAAAAAAGATAAGAAAATCCTTGCTTTAAGCGTATTAGTTATAGAGAGCGTGTTGTCTGTCCTTGCAATTTCCTGAACCTTAGACGTCGAATCCTGGCCACTTAGATGTGGTCGGGCTTCGTCGTCTCGCGTTTGAACGACTTGGCTTCCAGCTACTTAGCGTTTCCCCCTGTACAGTTGCGACGGGTGAATTGCGATGAGTTTGGAAGCTTAAATGAATGGCGCGGGCGAGAATCAGACCAACCACCATCGCAAATATGTCAGCCGTAGCGAAGAAACTTGAAAGATTGCAATTCGGGAAAATCGATGAAGCCATCGACACTCCAAATCTCATCGAGGTCCAACTCGATTCCTACAGGGAGTTTCTGCAGGAGGCAACAGCCCCTAAAGATCGTCTATCCACCGGTCTTCAATCAGTTTTTCAGGAAGTGTTTCCTATCCAGAGTTACGACGAGAAGTTCACTCTCGAGTTCGTAAAGTATGAGGTCGGCGAGCCCAAGTTGACTGCTCTCGAATCATTGCGCGATGGAGAGACCTTCAGCGCTCCCCTTTATGTTACCTTTGCCCTGACTGATGAGTCGGGAACCAAGGAAGAGCGAGTCTACATGGGCGAACTCCCCATGATGACTCTCCGTGGAACATTCGTCATCAATGGTGCCGAGCGTGTTGTCGTTAGCCAGTTGCATCGTTCACCCGGTGTTTGCTTCGAGACAAACCTCCACCTCAACGGTAAAACTCTCTACGGCTTTCGCATCATTCCTGATCGTGGTTCCTGGATGGAAGTTCAGTTCGACACGAACGACCTTCTCTACGTCTATCTCGACCGCCGCCGCCGCCGCCGCAAATTCCTTGCGACGACTTTTCTTCGCGCTATGGGGTATCCGGGTGACGAAGATATCATCCGCCAGTTCTATGACATTGGTAAGCTCAAGATCGATCCGAAGATGGACGAGTCGGAACTTGCCAACAAAGTCATCTTTGAGGACGTCCTCGACGGTGACATCGTTGTTGCGAAAGCATACGAGCCGCTCACGGAAGCTGTGATTGCCCAGCTTCACGGTCTCGGCGTTAAATCAGTGCCAATTGTGGAGGCTTCTCACGATGACCTTCTCATTAAATCACTGAAGAAAGATCCGGCTACGAACGAAGAGGAAGCACTGAAGGATATCTATCGCCGCCTCCGCCCTGGAGATCCTCCCACGGTCGCTAATGCGCGCGCTTTGCTGAAGCGTCTTTTCTTTGATCCGAAAAAATACGACCTCACTCGCGTCGGACGTTACAAGATCAATCAGAAGCTCGGCCTTCCAGTTGATGATAACACGCGTGTCGTGACAGATGATGATTTCATCGCTGCGATGGCTTACCTTTTCGGTCTCCGCCGTGGAGAGGGTGTTTTGGACGATATCGACCACCTTGGTAGCCGTCGTATTCGTGCGGTTGGTGAGCTTCTTTCAAATCAGTGTCGTGTTGGTCTTGCTCGGACAGAGCGTCTTGTCAAAGAGCGCATGACTCTGTTCGACATCAATCTTGATGGCATGACTCCTTCTAAACTCGTCAACCCCAAGGCTCTTGCTGCGGTGGTGCGCGACTTCTTCGGTCGCTCTCAGTTGTCGCAGTTCATGGACCAGATCAACCCTCTGTCGGAGCTGACTCACAAACGCCGTCTCTCCGCGCTTGGACCCGGTGGTCTCAACCGTGATCGTGCCGGATTCGAGGTGCGAGACGTTCACCCATCTCACTACGGTCGAATTTGCCCGATTGAGACACCGGAGGGACCGAATATCGGTCTGATCAATTCGATGAGTTGCTTTGCGCGAATCAACGAGTTCGGATTTATCGAGACCCCTTACCGCCGCATCATCAAAGGCAAGGTTTCCAAGAAAATTGATTACCTTACGGCTGACCAAGAAGAGAGCTATCTCATCGCTCAGGCCAACAACCCGATCGATGACAAGGGTGTTTTCCAAACGAAATACATCACAGTTCGTCACCTTGGTGAATTCATCGAAGTTGAGCCCACTGAAGCGACCTATATGGACGTTTCTCCGAAACAGCTCGTCTCGGTTGCTGCTTCATTGATTCCTTTCCTCGAGCACGATGACGCGAACCGCGCGCTCATGGGATCGAACATGCAACGCCAGGGTGTGCCTCTTCTGATTTCCGAATCTCCCTACGTGGGAACGGGCATGGAAGCCAAGGTGGCTCAAGACTCCCGATCGGTTGTATTGGCAGAAGGCAATGGAATTGTAGCCGCTGCTACCGCAGAGATCATTGTCATCACCAAGGACGGTGAGTTGCCTTGCTCCGAAGCACAGTTTCTCACGAATCCTCTCAAGCTTAAGAGCGATCACGACAAGGGAACCTACGTTTACCCGCTTCGTAAGTTCATGCGTTCCAATGCCGGAACCTGTATCAACCAGAAGCCTATTGTTCTTCGTGGCGACAAGGTTAAGGCAGGGGCAGTTCTCGCTGACGGACCTAACACCGACGCAGGTGAGCTTGCGCTCGGGAAGAACGTGCTCGTCGCGTTCATGCCCTGGAACGGATACAACTTCGAGGATGCGATCGTCATCTCGGAGCGCATTGTGAAAGAGGATGTCTACACTTCCATTCACGTCGATGAGTTCGACATCGGAGCCCGCGACACGAAGCTCGGACCGGAAGAAATCACCCGTGATATTCCGAACGTCGGTGAAGAAGCACTCAAGGACCTTGGTCCCGATGGTGTCATCCGCGTCGGAGCAGAAGTTCGCCCTGGAGATATCCTCGTAGGAAAAATTACACCGAAGAGCGAGACGGAGCTGGCTCCCGAAGAGCGCCTGCTCCGCGCGATTTTCGGTGAGAAAGCTGCTGACGTGAAGGACACTTCCCTCCGCGTCCCATCTGGATGCACCGGCATCGTGATGGATGTTCGCGTTTCCTCCCGGAGCGCAAGCAGCAAAGAGAAGGTTGATCCAAAGGAGCAGCAGAAGCAGCAAAAGCAGATCATCGACGAGCACAAGAAGCGTCACGAGGAACTCACTGAGCAACTCACCGAGAAACTCTCGGACGTTCTTCTCGGAGAAAAGATTCCTCTCGATGTGGTCAATGGCCGCACCGGCGAAATCATCATCCCTTCGAATCGCAAGATCACGAAGACTCTTCTCCGCAAGCTCGCTGATAACTATTCCAACATTGAAATCGACCCGAGCCCGATCCGTAACAAAATCATCGATATCGTTTCCAACTTCGAGCAGAAGTTTTCCGACATCGACATGGAGCGGGAGCGTCAACTGGACCGCATCGAGTCTGGTGACGAAGTCGATCCTGGTGTCATCAAGCAGGTAAAGGTTTATGTTGCCAAGAAGCGCAAGCTTTCAGTTGGTGATAAGATGGCTGGTCGTCACGGTAACAAGGGTGTTGTCGCGACCATCGTTCCTGAGGAAGACATGCCTTACCTCGAAGACGGAACCCCAGTCGATATTTGTCTGAACCCTCTCGGCGTTCCTTCTCGAATGAATGTTGGTCAGGTTTTGGAAACGCACCTCGGTGTCGCCGCTCGCGCACTCGGATTCAAAGTCGCCACTCCGGTGTTCGACGGAATTCCCGAGTCCAAGATTGTTGAGTATCTCGAAGAGGCGAAAGCCAAGCCTGGATTTGAATGGATCGGAACCAACGGAAAATCGACTCTCTATGATGGTCGCACCGGAGAGGCATTCTACCAGGATGTCGTTGTCGGCGTGATCTACATGCTGAAGCTGGGTCACCTCGTCGAGGACAAGATTCATGCTCGTGCGGTTGGTCCTTACTCGCTCGTTACGCAGCAGCCTTTGGGTGGAAAAGCCCAATATGGAGGTCAGCGTTTCGGAGAGATGGAGGTCTGGGCTCTCGAAGCCTATGGCGCCGCTTACACCTTGCAGGAACTTCTCACTGTGAAGTCCGACGACGTGCAGGGACGAACCCGGATATACGAGTCGATCGTTAAAGGTGACAACACCCTTGATGCGGGAACTCCAGAGTCTTTCAACGTTCTTATCAAAGAAATGCAGAGCCTCGGTCTCGACATTCGTGTCGGATCGTCCGAGCGCTCGCCGGAGGAGATTCTCTCCGACAGTCTCGCCATCGCCCTCTAATCCTATTTCTTAGCTCACTTTTTTCTCGAACCTTAGCCCATTAGTACCGTGTCAGTCCCAACACTCAGTTCAGAAACCCATTTGGACGAAATCTTCGGCCTTGAGCGCAAGTCCGACAGCTTCGATAACGTCCGCATTACGGTCGCCAATCCCGACACGATCCGCTCGTGGAGTCGTGGCGAAGTGAAGAATCCGGAAACGATTAACTACCGGACCTTCAAGCCAGAGAAAGGCGGTCTCTTCTGTGAGCGAATTTTTGGTCCTACCAAGGACTGGGAGTGCGCTTGCGGAAAATACAAACGAATCAAGCATAAAGGAACCGTCTGTGACCGCTGTGGCGTCGAGGTGACTCTCTCTCGCGTCCGTCGTGAGCGCATGGGGCACATCGAGCTTGCTGTCCCTGTCTCCCACATCTGGTTCTATAAGTGTATGCCTTCGCGCATCGGCCTCATGCTCGACATGAGCGCACGACAGCTTGAGCGCGTAATTTACTACGAAGATTACATCGTCATCGACCCAGGTAACACTCCGCTGGAGCCAGGACAGCTCCTCACGGAGCTCGAATACCGCGATGCTCAGGAAGAGTATGGCATGGAGGGCTTCTCGGCCGGAATGGGTGCCGAGGCCGTTCGCGACATTCTTTCGCGTGTTGAACTTCCCAAGCTCATTGAAGAGCTCGAAGAAGCGATGGGTAAAACCCGCTCGAAGCAGGTACGTAAGAAGCTCGCCAAGCGGCTCAAGCTCGCTCAGGGCTTCCACTACTCGAAGACCCGTCCAGAGTGGATGATCCTCGAAGTGCTTCCCGTGATCCCACCGGATCTTCGCCCGCTCGTTCCTCTCGAAGGGGGGCGTTTTGCGACCTCCGACCTCAACGATCTTTATCGTCGTGTCATCAACCGGAACAACCGTCTCAAGAATCTTCTTCAGCTCAAGACGCCGGATGTCATCATCCGAAATGAGAAGCGCATGTTGCAGGAAGCGGTCGACGCTCTCTTCGACAATGGTCGTCATGGCCGCGCCGTTACCGGTGCCGGAAACCGTGCCCTCAAGTCGCTCTCCGACATGCTCAAGGGTAAAGGCGGACGTTTTCGCCAAAACCTCCTTGGTAAGCGCGTCGACTATTCTGGTCGTTCCGTCATCGTGATCGGACCCGAGCTCAAGCTCCACCAGTGCGGTCTTCCCAAGAAGATGGCTCTCGTGCTTTTCGAGCCGTTCATCATCCGCCGACTCAAAGAGCTTGGCTACGTGCACACCGTTCGCTCCGCGAAAAAGCTCATCGAGCGCAAGACTTCCGAAGTCTGGGATATTCTTGAGGAGGTGACCAAGGGCCACCCGGTTCTTCTCAACCGTGCGCCGACGCTCCACCGCCTCTCGATTCAGGCATTCGAGCCTGTTCTGATTGAGGGATCTGCGATCCGCGTTCACCCGCTCGTTTGTACCGCTTACAACGCGGACTTCGACGGTGACCAGATGGCTGTTCACGTTCCACTCTCCGTCGAAGCACAGATGGAAGCGCGCATGCTCATGCTTGCGCCGAACAATATCTTCACGCCTTCCAGCGGTAAGCCGATCACAACTCCGTCGCAGGATATTACCTTGGGAAGCTACTTCCTGACCTATTGCCGTCAGATTCCGCTTCGCGATCCTGATCTGGAGCCTACCCTTCCGCTCTTTGCTGACACGACCGAGGTCGAGTTTGCGGTAGCGAACCGCTCCATTGATATGCACGATCCGATTCGCATGGCGAACCCAGATTTCGGAACTGAAGGCCGCGTTTTCGGTGACACCGAGAAAAAAGTCATCGTTACCACGGCTGGTCGTGTTCGTTTCAATGAGATCTGGCCTGAAAATCTGGGCTTCTTCAACGAGACCGCTGGTAAGAAGCAACTATCGGAAATCATCTGGCGTTGCTACCAGGTTTCTGGTCAGGATGGCACTGTAAAATCTCTCGATGCGCTCAAGTCTCTCGGATTCAAAGAGGCGACTCGCTCAGGAACTTCTGTCGGAATTTTCGACATGATCATTCCTGACGAGAAGGAGAGCGAGGTAACGAGTGCGACTGCTGAAGTGCAGAAAGCCAACGAGCAGTATCGTGCCGGTGTCATTACCAACAAAGAGCGATACAACAAGATCGTTGATATCTGGACCCACGCAGGTGACGAGATCACCAAAGCGCTTTTCCGCACCATTGAGCACAACGAAGGCCAGCACCTTCCGAGTCCGCTCTTCATGATGGTTGATTCCGGCGCCCGTGGTAACCGCCAGCAAATTAAGCAGCTCTCCGGTATGCGCGGTCTCATGGCCAAGCCTTCCGGGGAGATTATTGAGCGTCCGATTATTTCGAACTTCCGCTCAGGTCTTTCCGTTCTGGAATACTTCATCTCCACCCACGGTGCCCGTAAAGGTCTTGCCGATACCGCGCTCAAGACAGCCGACTCCGGTTACATGACCCGTAAGCTCGTCGATGTGTCTCAGGACGTCATCATCACCGAGCAGGATTGTGGAACTGCTAACGGAATTACTGTGAAGTCGATCTACGAGGGAGATGAAGAGGTTGTCGATCTTAAGACCCGAATCTACGGTCGTGTTGCTGCTGAGAAAGTGGTCAACGGAGACGAAACTGTCGTTAAGCCTGGTCAGATGATCGACGAAGAGATCGCTCTTCAGCTCTACAATATTGGTCACGAGCAACTCAAGATTCGTTCGGTCCTCACCTGTGAGAGCCGTCGCGGTTGTTGTGCAAAGTGCTACGGCATGAACCTCGCCACGAACGAGATGGCGAAGGTCGGTGAAGCGGTCGGAATTATTGCCGCCCAGTCCATCGGTGAGCCAGGAACGCAGCTCACGATGCGTACCTTCCACGTTGGTGGTGTTGCCTCCGGAACATTCAAGCAGCCGATCATTAAGGTGAAGGCGAAAGGTGTTGTTCACTACAACAACCTCCGGATTGTTGAGACTCCGAATAAAACCTTCGTTGCATTGAACAAGAATGGAACGGTTTCTATCCACGACAAGAACGGTCTCGAACTCGAGTCCTACAACATTGTCAGTGGCTCCGAAATTCGCGTTGCTGACAACGCTGAAATCAAGAAGGGAGCGACTCTCGCGACATGGGACCCATACAGCGTTCCCGTTATCACAGAAAAGCCCGGCAAGATCGTTTTCCGCGATATGATCCAGGGCATTACCCTCGACACTGAAATCGACAAGGAGACCAACACGAAGGGTCTCGTCGTGATCGAGCACAAAGAGGACCTCCACCCGCAGATCATTATCGTTGATCCGAAGACGAAGGAAGAACTCGCTACTTACTCCATCCCAACTGGGGCTCACCTTTCTGTGAAAGAAGGAGCCAAGGTCGATGGTGGTGACCAGCTTGCGAAAACCCCTCGTAAGGTGTCGGAGACAAAAGATATTACCGGTGGTCTTCCGCGGGTTGCCGAGCTTTTTGAAGCACGGAAACCGAAGGAAGTTGCTGAGATCGCCAAGATCGATGGAGAGGTTTCTCTCGGAGGAACCGTTCGTGCGAAGCGCAAGCTCATCGTCACCGACAACGAGTCCGGCGAGGCTGAGGAGCATCTCATCCCGCTCGGGAAGCACTATCTTGTCCAGCCCGGAGATATGGTTCACAAGGGGCAGAAGCTCACCGAAGGTGCCGTGATTCCTCACGACATCCTTGAGATTCTAGGGTCACACGCTCTCATGGAGCACCTCGTTTCCGAGGTCCAGGATGTTTATCGTCTGCAGGGTGTGGAGATCAACGACAAGCACATCGAGATCATCATTCGCCAGATGCTTCGCAAGGTTCGCATTACCGATCCAGGTGATACCCAGTTCCTCTGGGGTGATCAGATCGAGAAGACGACTTTCGAAATCATCAACGAAGATATCTCCGAGCAGGGTGGTAAGCCCGCCGAGGGCGAGCCGGTTCTTCTCGGAATCACGAAAGCTTCGCTGGAGACGGATAGTTTCATTTCTGCCGCTTCTTTCCAGGACACCACACGTGTTCTTACCGAAGCCTCCACTCTCGGAAAGATCGACTACCTTCGTGGATTCAAGGAGAACGTCATCATGGGTCACCTCATTCCTGCCGGAACCGGGTTCCACACGACACGAAACCTCCGCGTCGAAGAACTCGTCGATCCGTCCGAAATTATCGCTGACAAAGAGGCTGATGCCGAAGAGGCAGAGGAAGCAGAAGAGACTGCCTAAGTCTCGGCCGACCTACAATTCAAACCGAAGGAAAGCGCGGACGGGAAACTGTCCGCGCTTTTTTGTATTCGTAGGGAATGAGTCGGTCTTTCACCCCGCATTTCGCCTTGCTTTTCCGCTAAAGCCAAGCATATTCCCGCCCCTCCCGAACCATCTTTTGAAAACAAGAGAAAAGCGAACGCTCAAGAGAGCCGGGAATAAGTAAGATGGCGCTTTTCGAAAACTATTCGGACTCCTGAAACAAGGGCCGACTCACATCACATGTCTAACGAACTCATCACAGAACTCGTCGAAGCCGGCGTTCACTTCGGTCATCAATCCCGCAAGTGGAACCCGAAAATGCGGAACTATATTCTCGGTGAAAAGCACAACGTGCACATCATCGATCTCGAAAAAACGATCGAGCAACTCGACGACGCTGGAAAATATCTTTCCGGACTCGTCTCCAAAGGAAAGAAAATTCTCTTTGTCGGCTGCAAGCGCCAGGCTCAGGACGCCGTTCGCGAAGCTGCCGAGGCAACCGGCCAGTTTTACGTGAATCACCGCTGGCTCGGTGGAACTCTTACGAACCAGGAAACGGTTCGCCGTTCAGTGGGACGCATGGAGTCTCTCGAGAACCTTCAGAAGTCTCCTGACTTCAAAAAGATGAGTAAGAAAGAAATTGCTTCTCTCAATCGTGAGAAGGAAAAGCTCCACCTCCGCCTTTCCGGAATTCGCAACATGGTCAATCTTCCTGACGCAGTTGTTATCGTTGATTCCGCCCGTGAATACAACGCGATCAACGAGGCTCGCAAATTGCGCATCCCTATCGTTGCCCTGGTCGACTCGAATGCAGATCCAGATCTGGTCGATTACCCGATCGTTTCCAACGACGATGCGATTCGCTCGATCCGTGTCATTCTCAAGAACCTGATCGATCCAATCGTCGGTGCTGCGAAGTAATTTCTCACGATCTTATCGACTCGAAGCTGGGGTCATGCGGTGAGCAACCGCTTCCCCGGTCGATTCCATGCAAAATGCCGCGGAAATTTCTTCGAGAAATCCGTGCCTTACTACGAACTATTTTACCCAACCAAATATCATGGCCGAAATCACTGTAGAACTGATCAAAACCCTCCGCGATAAGACCAACGCAGGTATGATGGACTGCAAAGCAGCCCTCGCCGAAGCAGGTGGTGATCTGGAGGAAGCCGAAACAATCCTTCGCAAGAAGGGTATTGCGGATGCTGACAAGAAAGCCGGGCGCGCCGCCAAGGAAGGTGTCGTTGCATCGCGCATCAGCGACGATGGAAAGACCGGTATCCTCGTCGAGGTGAACTGCGAAACCGACTTCGTTGCGAAAAACGAAAACTTCACCAGCTTCGTGAACGAGATTCTCGATCACGTAGAGAGCAGCGCCTCTGTCGACAGCCTCGAGGCACTCCTCGCACAGGACTTCTCTGGCGACGCTTCCACTCTCGACGAGTTCATCAAAGCAAAGATTGGTGAACTGGGTGAGAACATGGGTCTGAGCCGCTTCGCCAAATACGAGCTTGGTGTTGAAGGCGTCGAGGCTTCCTACATTCACATGCAGGGACGCGTTGGTGTTCTCACCGAAGTGCAGTGCGGTAGCGCAGCTACGACTTCTAACGAAGCCTTCCAAACTTTCGTTAAGGATCTTACCCTTCACATCGCAGCATCTCAGCCGATCTGTGTGGATCGTGACGGAGTTCCTGCTGATCTTGTGGAGAAGGAAAAGGAAATTTTCCGCGACCAGATGAAAGACAAGCCCGCCGAAATTATTGAAAAGATTATCGACGGAAAAATGGGCAAGTTCTTCAGCACGAACTGCCTTCTCGAG
>JAKMGR010000040.1 GCA_022424805.1 Verrucomicrobiales bacterium | reverse complement strand
GGCTTAGTGGAGGAGGATGTCTGGGAGTGGAAGTAATTGTCCGGTTCTCGCCCTGTATGAATTAAAGAAAAACAATGATGAAGAAGATCCCCCTCCTAGTTTTATCATGCGCATTCTCCGGTGCGTTTTCCGCTACGCCTGTCGCCGAAGAAGTGCTGCCGGCTCTATCGCAACAAGTCCTCGCCCAATTTCCTCAAGTCGATCGAAACGGGGACGGCAAACTAGCCGGACGTGAGTGGGCCGTTGTCGAAAAGGCGATCCTGCGAAAATACCCCAAAGCGGATGCCAATGCGGATGGAACGCTCTGTCGAGTGGAACAAGTGGCGCTCGCCAAACAACTGGGTGGCACAGGCACGCCAGAGACACCGACAGCCGAATCCGCTGCCGCGACGCCGGAGCAGCTCGCGAAATTCCTCAAGCAGTATCCGGAGTCCGATGCGAATGGCAATGGCAAGCTCAGTGCCAAGGAGGCAGCTGCCTATCGTAAGGCTCTGCAAAACAGTCGAGGACAGGTCGCCAATAAGAGAGGTCCCTTCGTCCCTGATCCCGGCTGGAAGGAAGAGAAGTTTCCTGAGCATGCGGTCTGTTACCTGACTCCCGAGCAACTGATGACCCAGTATGGCGGGGACTTCCCCGATCTGCCGAAGTCAGAGGATGGCGTCCTGAGGGGTGTTGGGACGGGGCACAGCTTCATGATGCCCGGCTATCGAACGCTGCCGCACATTTGCGAGGCCGCCGGCTTCACCCAACCTCTTCACACCCATACGGGCGGTGGCATGACAGGAAGCGTTCGCTACAAATGGGAGCAGGAGAACGGGATCTTCGGCTTCGACCGAAAGCCGAAACCCAAACTGCTTCCCGCGATCGCGAATGCCGGTTGGGATGCTATGATGTGGGGGCCCTACGATCAGGATCAACCGGAATACTACCGCTGTTGGATCGATTACTGCCTGAAATACAACCCGGAAATGAAGTTCTACCTTTCCGACGCCTGGATCCGGCTCTGGCCATTCGTCGGTGGCAGGCCACCAGCAGATGAATCGAATTACACTGCTGAATTCCTAAAGGCACAGGAGACCGAAAAGCACGAATTATTCAAGGGCTTCATCACCAAGATGCAGGAGGAATACCCTGACAAAATCTACATCATCCCCACCTCGCTGGCCGTCACGAAAGCGGCGGTTCTCCAGGTCCAAGGAGAGCTGCCCGGCGTTAAGAGCCTTCACAAGATGGTCACCGGTGAGGATCGTTCCATCTGGAGAGATCATCGAGGTCATCTTGCGACAGGATTTGACCGCCTCGAAGGCTATGTCTTCTACTCGACGCTCTACCAGAAGTCTCCGGAACTGATCGAGAACGGGATCAATTTTGCCGGAGGGCAAAAGGACTATCCCTGCAATGAACTCGATCAAGTGTTCAGGAAAATCGCCTGGCAGGCAGTGATCGAAAACCCGCTAAGCGGGGTGGTAGATAGCGATGGGGACGGGATTGGTGATTTGGTGGAGTAGCGCTCCATTGGCGCGTTGCCTCAACTGTTGCTTCTACGGCTCACGCAACTCACCCCACCCGGGCGGAGAGATCGAGGAACCGTATGATTTGGATTCGGATCCCAAAGAACTCAACAATCTCCCCTTGCAAGCTGACCTCAAGTCAAAGGTCATTCAAATGCGGAAAGAAGCTCTAACAGAACTGTAACGAACTCATGCTAAAACGGCTGACAGTCTGCCTTCAGTGAAGCGGTTGGAGGACGAATAGTTGCCTTCGCCCTCTCTGAGAAACCAGAGCTCATTTGTAATCACCCGTCGGGAGATCCTGTGCGATCCGGCTTGTCCTTACGAGGCTCCATCACTTCTTGTCAGCGACCGGCACAAAGACTATCCTGAGAAGGTCGACTAAGCCGATCACGCATCCCTACGCGATCGTTCTCTCATAACGTTTAGAGGAGAAAAAGCTCATTATCCGCCGAAGCCATGAGCAGCCTGAAAGAATCCGATACAGAAGGTAAAACCGATGGACCCGTCTCCGACGATGGTGAAACCTCGATGTCACCTGCCAAAGAAGAGTTCACTCCCGAAGAATAGATGGAACTCTACCAGCGGTCCGTCAGGTAGACCGAATGGGGACATCAACACTGCTGAGCATTTACCCTGCCCGTGTGCCTGAATATTGAGATTTCACTCCTCAACGGTTATATTTGCACCACCCGCTTTCACCGCAGCAACCAATCCCGGCAGGTCGCCATACTTCACCGCCCCCGGAACGAAATTCTGGTCACGGTAACTGGTGATGGTAGCGAAACGAAAATCATCCCTTGCCATCCGAATGGACTTTACTGAACCTGCTTCGCTGGCAGCACAGGCGGCGAGGGCAATCGGTTCTGCACCCGGACCGGCGACAAGGTCAACGAAATCTCCCTCCGCCTGGGCCGCTCTCAAGTGAGCGAGAACCTCACGCGAGCGCTGCGCGAAAACGGAGTGATTGTAGCCGTGAGTGTACCCGGCAAACTCACGCTTGTTGTTGACGACGGGAGTTTCTTCCATAACTGGCGGCGCGCTGAGGGTGATTGTGGTCTCACCGCCGCTCCTTGTGGTTTTGATCCAGTTTGCTTCCCCCGCCGGAGCAATCGGGTCGTCGATTCCGACAATCGTTTGCCAGGCCTGTCGAACGAGTTCGTTGCGCTCACCTGCTGAAAGGGAGCCAAGCTGCCTATCGGATTCGTCGGCCAGCCATCGCGTCAATTCGCGCTCAAAAGCGTCGCCCCCTTCAGGACGGGGATGATCGCCTTTGTCGTAGACGGCGTGCTCCTCAGCAGTGAGGTGGGCGAAGTCCTCCTCGACAATGGGAGTTTCGTGTCCCAGTCCGAGGTGCTTATTGAACCACTCATACATGATCCTGCGGGTCACGTAGTTGTAGTTGTGAGGGAAGCGGAGCAGGTCGCCACAAATTACATTCTCAGGCTTGCCGTAGAGACCGTAGACCGCCTTCAGTTCGGGAAACCCCTTGCCCTCAATCAGCATTTCCTTGGTCCAATCGTTTGCCGCAGTCATCCCCTGGGGCCGGGGCGCATAGAGTGCCGCGAGTTCGACATTGCCTGTTCCGATGCGCAACAGGCTGGCATTTTCGCAGGTGCATCCGCCCTGCATCGAGCTCGACACCATGCCGTTGGGAAAAGCGACCACTGGCCGATCGTCGATGGCACAGATCATGATTGTCTGCGTACCACCGCCACTTCCTCCGGTGACGGCGATCCGCTTCGGGTCGACGTCGGGCAGGCTGTCGAGAAAATCCAGGGCGCGCACCGAGTTCCAGGTCTGAATGCCAAAGATTGACTGCAAGCGCATCTCTGCCTGGGCACTGTAGAGCCCCCAACTTTCTTTTCCTTCGAATTCAGGACGCTGATTTTTGAAGCCGTGGCCCAACTCACGCGACAGTTGCTGATTGTCGGCGTACCCGATCATATCGTAAAGCAAGGTAACGCAACCGAGGCGAGCCAGTGTAACGCAGCGGGCGACTTTCGGGAATCGACCGGAGTCGACAAATTTTTCGCTGCCGGTTTCGATCTTCTTGAGCACGCCTTCTTCACCCAGATCCATGAGCCGACCTCCGTGACCATGAGGAGATAACACGGCAGGATATCGGGCGCCGGGCCGAGCATTTTCGCCAGCCGGTCGGAACAGCAGTCCGGTGACATGAAATCCCGGCACGCTCTCAAAGTAGACTTTCTCGACAGTAAACCCAGGACGTTTAATCTTGCCGTGGACGACAGCATTGAGCGGCGTTCGTTCCGGCAGCGGGAAGAGGCCATTTGCCAGGAGAACGCGACGACGTAACAGGGCCGCACGTTCCTCCCAGGCATCGAGGCTGTCAGGGACCTTCAGTGGAAAGAATCCATTGAGATCTTTCAAGGTCGGAGTTTCAGACTGGGCTGGCACAGTGATAGTGGCAAACAGCACCAAGAGAAAAGAGAACACCAGCAATGAAACTTTCATGCGCGATCTATACCGCATCTCAATTCGCGAGATCTATGACAACTCCACCCGACTTGCGCTATGAACCAACAGCGTTATCTGTCTGGCCGCCCCATGTTCCGTATTGGAACAATCAGGGTTCGATTGGGAACATGGACCCGGAAAGTTTTCCAACTTTTCTGTTAACGTTTCGCGTAGAGTATCGGCATACAATTGGATGACTGACGCCTCCGAACTCGAAGCACGCCAACGCCTTGCCCATCTCTGGGTTGAGGGGGAGCCGGCAGTGCGCGCATTTGTGTTTGCCTCGGTCAGCTCGTTTGCCGACGCCGAGGATGTGGTGCAGAAAGTCGCCCTGACGGTCGCGCGGCGCTTTGACGAATACGACCCCGAGCGCTCGTTCGAGGCTTGGGCGCTCTGGTTGGCGAAGTCGCGGGTGATCGATCACTATCGCGTTTCGGGGCGGGAGAAGCTGGTGTTTTCCGAGCAATTGATGAATCAATTCGCCGATTCGCTCATTGCCCGACACTCGGAGCAATCGGCGCGAGCGGTTGCCTTGGAAACCTGTGTTGAGAAACTCCCGGACAAATCCCGACGGCTCCTGGAATTGCGCTACGAGGACGGCGCTTCCGCTGAGGCGATGGCGGAGACCCTGCACTCGACCGCCGGATCGGTTCGAGTCACGTTGCATCGCGTTCGCAACCTGCTCGCGGAGTGCATTCAAACGGAATTGAGAAAGGAGGCCCAATGCTGAGCGAGGAAAGGCGCCGGGAGCTGGATCGTCTGTTGGACGGTGATCTCTCTGATGAGGATCGCGTAAAGATTCAGGCGAGTCTGGAGTCCGATCCCGAGGCGATCGACTGGCTTGCGGATCGCGCTTTGCTTCACTCCAATCTGCGCCGGACCATGCGGCGTCGCGGGACTGAGACGAGGACGCAGACAAAGCCATACCCCTCACCAAGGCGCCCGGTCGTGGCGCGGTCCCGCTCTCACTCGTGGATGGCAGTTGCCGCGATGATTGTCGTCGTATTAGGGATCGTTTTCTTGCTGCGCCCGACTTCCGGTCAAACCTTTGCGACCTTGGAAGAAACCCGGTCCGCATTGTGGGAGAGCGGCGAATTATCAACCGCGGATGGGAGCCGATTGGGACCGGGGACACTGCGTTTGGTCGAGGGATTGGCGACCTTGCGTTTCGATTCTGGCGCGGAAGTGATACTGGAAGCCCCCGCGAACTTGACCTTGGTCGATGCCATGAATTGTGAACTGAGCAAAGGTACGATGGTTTCTGATATTCCCGATTCGGCTCATGGGTTCCGGATCAAGACGCCGTCTGCCGATGTCGTGGATCACGGAACTCGTTTCGCAGTCAGCGTCCACGAAAGCACGGGCGAAACCCACACCCAGGTGATGGAGGGCCTCGTGCAGGTTGAATATGCGGCCTCCGAGAAAGTCGTGGAGTTGAAAACGGGGCAGAGAAATACGGTTGCCGGGCAACACCTCGGCGTTGCCACGGAAGGGGTCGACCAGGAGCCGCGCACGGTTCCGATTATGCCACTCGACTATGGTCCCGGCTGGATTTTGATCCCAACGGTGAAAGATGCCTACACCGGAAGGGTGCGGTCACATGAGTCAGAGATTTTGCTCTATTTGAAGAATACGCATGTAAACGAGAACACAGACCGGGTTTCCTATCTGGGTTTTGATCTTGCGAACCTCGGTTCGACCAAAATTGAGGACGCTGAGTTGTTGCTGCATTTCGCTCCCACCGGTTGGGGTCTGGCGTCTCATTTACCGGATGCGGAGTTCAGTGTGTTTGGGTTAGTTGGCAACGTGCCGGAGTGGGATGAATCGATACTCTATGGCGAATTTCCCGGGAAACCGAATGCCATCCATCTCGGTTCGTTCACTGTGCCGCAGGGCGTTCAGAAGGGACGATTTCAAATTCGCTCGGAGGCGCTCGCGCAATTTCTACGTCAGCACTCCGGCTCAGAAATTTCCCTCAAGGTCGTTCGCGATACCCAAGCCACCGAAGGCGGAGATTTGGTCCATGGATTCGCCAGCCGACGACATCCCTTTTTGCCGGCGCCGACTCTGGCGATTCGGTTAAGTGATAAATGAGGGCAGAGGAATCGAAATGAAAATGAGAAACATTCCTTTGCCGTCATTCCTGACTCACTGGCCAATCGTTTTTGCGGCCGTCGCGAATGTATCGCTATCGCAAGCGGCCGATGCCGATCGCCCGAGTGTGCTGTTCTTGAATATCGACGACTGGAATGATTGGAATGAAGTCCTTGAAGGACATCCGCAGGCGATCACTCCGAATCTCAAACGACTTGCCGAACGTGGCGTGACCTTTTCCAATGCAATCTGCTCTTCGCCCACTTGTTTCCCGTCGCGCAGTGCCATCTTTACCGGGATTCATCCGGCCCGTTCCGGCAACATCGTCAACGACAACGGAATCCTCCCCTGGCGCTTCTACGCGGACGACGCTGTCACTCTACCCAAGCATCTTTCCACTAACGGTTGGAAGAGCATAGGTATCGGGAAAAACTTTCACAAAGGGGATCGCAATGAGTTCGATGATTACATCGGCAGGAGTAAGGAAATTCCGGCAATCAAGGGAAGCGGCATCAAATTGAACGCGTCCGGTGTTTGGGGAGTTTCGTCTGTGCCGACCGGGGAGATGCCCGATTTCATCGCAGTCAGTCAGGGAATCGAAAAACTCTCGACGATTGACGATCCGCTATTCCTCTCGTTGGGAATTTATCGACCACATGTTCCCTGGGTGGTTCCGCAGGAATATTTCGATCTCTATCCGCTGGACGAGGTGCAGTTGCCGAAACATCGCACCGACGATTTGGATGATCTTCCGGAGCGTTTTCATCTACTCGCTCATCTGGAAGCAAAGTTCGGAAAAAGCTATCACCAGATGCTGGAAGAAAAGGGCTACGACAAGCAGTTCGTGCGAGCTTATCTGGCGTGTGTCACTTTTGCGGACGAACAAGTGGGACGGCTTCTCGACGCCTGGGATGCCAGTGCCCATTCCAACAGCGGATACATCGTTTTGTGGAGTGATCATGGTTACAACCTCGGCGAGAAAGAGGCCTGGTCGAAAATGAAGCCCTGGTATGATTCGGCCCGCTGCAACCTGATCATCGCCGGTCCCGGAGTCGCTGAAGGCATCACCTGCGACAAGGCAGTCTCCCTCCAGGATCTTTACCCGACCCTCGTCGAGTTACTGCAGTTGACGCCCCCC
>JAKMGR010000293.1 GCA_022424805.1 Verrucomicrobiales bacterium | reverse complement strand
GGATCAAGCCTGCCAGCCGATTTCTAACGAAGTTCTACCTTTCCATTTCACTTGGTGGGGCGTTGGGCGGATTGTTCGTAAGCCTCGTCGCACCGCAGTTTTTCACCGGATATTTTGAACTGCACCTTGCCTTTCTTTTTTTTGCCGGACTCATCACCTTGCAGTTGTATCGACGCTTTGAATCAGGGAAACGGCGCGCCTGGCACTATGCAGCCGGACTCGGCTGGCTGTCCCTCGTTGTAGTATTGGCACTTAGTCTCTTTCTGCACCTTAGCAGCCGCAAGGATGGCGAGATCGACGCTTCCCGCGGATTCTACGGAGTGCTCCAGGTATACGAATTCGGCGTCGGCACAGAGGATCATTTCCGTGAACTCTATCATGGCAGGATCGCCCATGGACGACAGTATATGGATGAGGATCTTCAGACGCTCGCGACCTCCTATTTCAGTTGGGAAAGTGCGGTCGGCGGGATCTTCTCCTGCCATCCATCCGCAAACCGGGAGAACCCGAAGCCCATGCATGTCGGCGTGATTGGTCTGGGCATCGGGACGATTTCCTCCTACGCACGCGAGGGTGATTGCTATCGCTTCTACGAAATCAATCCGCAGGTAGAAGACATGGCTCGAAAGCATTTTAACTTCCTTGCTGACTGCAAAGGCGAGGAATCGGTCATTATCGGAGACGGCCGTGTTTCGTTGGAATGGGAATTAGCAGCGGACAACGCTCAGGATTTTGATGTCCTGTTTGTCGACGCTTTCAGCGGCGATTCAATTCCGATCCACCTCCTTACGAAAGAAGCTTTCGAACTGTATTTCCAACATCTGAAACCCGACGGCGTCCTCGCGATTCACATCACAAACCTTCACCTCGATCTCAGTGATCCGGTTCGCAATATCGCAGCAGATTTCGGCTACGAAGTCGTTCGAGTCGAGGGTTACCCGGAAATCGGGACGCGGAACATCTACTACTCCGACTGGGTTCTGATCTCCCGCAACGAAACCTTTCTCCAGAGTCTTACGCTGAACCAATACCCCACCGAGTGGGATCGTGAAACACCGAAAGACATCCACTGGAGAGACGACTACAGCAATTTGCTGGAGGTGATTATGGAGGAGTAAAACATGGCTTTGCCCCATCCAGGGAAAATGGCAGACCATTGATAGGAACCTCGGCTTAAGTGTAGAGCCAATCGCTTGGCATTCTCGCCGAAACCTGCTTCATTCCGGAATGCGTTTAATCCAACCGTTTCTCGTAATTCTCGCCTTCAGCTCTTTTGCCTCGCCACTTTCTGCGCAGGACGATGACGAAGAAAAAGCAGAGCCCACCGAGGAAGAACTCGCGGAGCAGGCGGAGCTCGCCACGCTCCCCAACCTCGTTCTCATCATCGCAGACGATCTGAACTGGGACGATTCCTCCCCCTACGGCCACGATTCCATTCTCACACCGAACCTTCAGCGTCTCGCCGACGGGGGCATGCGTTTTGACAATGCCTTCGTTACGATCTCTTCCTGCAGCCCGAGCCGGGCCAGCATTGTTACGGGGCGTTACCCACACCAAACCGACGCGGAAGAGCTCCACTGGCCCGTTCCGAAGGATCAGACCACCTTTGTCGAGAAACTAAAAGAGAAGGGTTACTGGACCGCCGCCGCCGGCAAATGGCACCTCGGCGAAGCGATGCGTGACCGTTTCGACGAAATCCGCGAAGTCGACACCTCTGGCTTTCAACTGCCCTCGGGAGACACCACCGGAAAATTCAAGGAGACGCTCGAAGGCGAAGCGCAGAGCGGATGTGCCGACTGGATTCCGCTTTTGAGAGACCGCCCCGAAGACGAGCCATTCTTTCTCTGGCTCGCTGCGCTCGACCCTCACCGCCCCTATCATTCCGGAATCATCCCCGAGGGATCCCGGCCCGAGGGAATCAAGCTCCCCCCGTATCATCCTGATACACCCGCCGTCCGCGCCGACTACCAGCTTTACTACGACGAAATCACCCGTCTCGACAAATACGTGGGACTCGTGATGGATGAGCTGGAGGAACAGGGAGCCGCCGACAACACGCTGATCCTGTTCATCAGCGATAACGGCCGTCCTTTCCCGCGGGATAAAACGACGATGTATGATAGCGGAATCAAAACACCGTGGATTGTTCACTGGCCTCAGAAAGTGAAGCCGGGCTCCGTATGTCCTCACCTCGTCAGCACCGTCGACATAGCCAAAACCTTTCTTTCACTCGGCGGAGTCGAGAATCCCGGGCAGACATTTGAAGGCGTCGATGTTTCCCCCCTTCTCACCAATCCCAACAAACCGATTCGTGACTACATCTACGCCGAGAAAAACTGGCACGATTTTGAGGATCATGTCAGGGCGGTTCGCAACGAACGCTACAAATACATTCGCAACTACTACAACGACCTCCCGCAGACCCCGTCAGCGGATGGACTGCGTAGCCCGACATTTTTAGAACTGCAACGCTTGCAGGAAAAAGGAGAACTGACCGAACCACAGCTTGCATGCTTCATCGCCCCGCGCGCGGCGGAAGAACTTTACGACACCAAACTCGATCCCCACGAAATCAACAATCTCGTCGAGGACGAACGCTATGCTCCCCTGCTCCGCGCGATGCGCGCAGCCCTGAAAGACTGGGAGGCCAAAACCGACGACTCCGTCCCACAACTCCGGACCGCCGATGAATTTGACCGAGTTACCGGACTCCCTACTGACGCCCGCGTTCGACCCCGCCTCTCCAAGAAAGAGATGGTGGAAAAAGGCCTCGTCGCACCCTGAATTTCTGAACTATGAAACTACCCAAACTACTACTCGCGCTCGCCGTCGCAATCCCGGGAACCTCCTTTGCCGACTACGAATGGCAGGATACGGAGGGCAAACACCTCAATCTTCTCCACGATGGGAAACCAGTCGTCCGTTTCGTTTACGAGGCTATCGACGAATCCTCTCCCGAGCGCCGCGACGAAACCTACAAGCCGTTTTGCCACGTCTTTCGTCCGGGGAGCAGCGATGCTTTTCTCACGAAAGGCCCGGGCGGAAAATTTCCTCACCATCGCGGCATCTATTACGGCTTCAGCAAATGCAGTTACGTGGGTGCAGATGGTAAAACTCAAAAGAACATCGACACCTGGCACTGCCGGAAGGCGCATCAGGTTCACCGCGAGTTTTTGAAACAGGAAACCGGAGCAGACTCCGCCACTTTCACTTCCCGCATCGAGTGGATCGACAACGAGGGCAAGCCTTTCGCTTCGGAAGAACGCTCCATGACATTCTCCCATGAAGGGAGCGCCCTCATCGTCGACTTTGACTCCACCCTGAAGCCACTAGTCCCCGAGCTGACCGTCGACGGCGATCCACAGCACGCCGGTTTTCAATACCGCGCCAACAACCACGTTGCAGAAAAAACCGCCAAACAGACCATCTACACTCGCCCTGAATCCGGAGAAGCCAAGCCCGGTGCAACGATCAACTGGTCAGCAAAATCCGACATCCCACAAACCCGGGACCTGCCCTGGAAAGTCATGACTTACGTGCTCGACGGCAAAAGCTTTTCCGTTACCTATCTCGATTCGAAAAAGAACCCGAAGCCCGCGCGCTATAGTGAGCGTGACTATGGACGCTTTGGCAGTTACTTCGTTGCCAAAGCGACAGAGGAGCAGCCGCTCACCATTCACTATCGTCTCGTGATCAAAACAGGAAAGACCTCAGCGGAAGATGCAGCCAAATGGCATGAAGCATTTCCCCACCGCTGATAAAATAAACTCCACGAATCAAAAAACTGTGGAACGGGATACCATCCCTTTCTACATGCTCATACCTCCGATGCCCCGCTCGCGTAAAGAATCCGATTCACTCACCGAACATTCCGGCTCGGAGATATCCGATATTCTCCGTCGCGTTCGCAAAATCGAATTACGGACGCGTGGACTGGTTCGGGAGAGTTTTGGCGGCGAATACCACAGCTGTTTCAAAGGCGAAGGAATCGACTTCGAGGACTTTCGGGAATACCAGCCCGGCGACGAGGTTCGCTCGATCGACTGGAACGTCACCGCCCGAATGGGGCATCCCTTTGTAAAAAAATTTGCCGAGGAACGCGAGATGACAGTCTTTGTCTGCGTTGACATCAGCGCCTCTGGGAACTATGGCAGCCACGGCCCCAGCAAACGCGAACTGATGGCTGAAGTTGCTGCCCTGCTCACTTTCAGCGCTCTGCAAAACAAGGACAAAGTCGGACTCATTCTCTTCACTGACGATGTAGAACTTTACCTTCCTCCTAAAAAGGGAATAGGCCATGCGCTTAGGCTGATTCGGGAAATCCTCCTGTTCGAACCAGAGGGGCATCGGACCTCGCTCGATGGTCCCGTCCACATCTTGAAAAACGCAGTGCGGAAACGCTCGCTCGTTTTCATGATTTCCGATTTCCTCTTCGAAGAAGACCTTGAGAGCGATCTTCGCATCGTGAATCGCAAGCACGACCTCGTTGCCATCCAGGTCAGTGATCCCGCCGAAATGGCCCTACCTTCTGTCGGCTACGTCCGCCTCGAAGACCCCGAAACAGGGAATCAGGTCGAGGTCAATACCGCCAATCCCCGCATCCGCAACGCCTATCAGACACAGGCC
>JAKMGR010000292.1 GCA_022424805.1 Verrucomicrobiales bacterium | reverse complement strand
AACATCATCGCGGCATAGGTGCGGCGTTTTTTGTTTTTGATGTGAGAAAACAGAGCGAGGTCCTCCCCCGTCGCGTGCATGGGGGTGTGAGGAGCGTTGTAGGAGGCAAAGAGAAGCCAGGGCTTATCCGCTTTCCACTGAGACTCTACCCAGCGCAGAATTTCGTCGGTGAAAAAGTCGGTGAGGTAAGGGTTGGAATACTCCGTCACAGGTTTCCCGTTCCTCTCGATCGAGCTTCGGCCTTCCGTAGGAAAATAGCCGTGGCTCCCTGTCAGCATGCCGCAGAAGTGATCGAACCCGCGGTCGTTGGGATGAAAACCGTCGCCAATCCCGAGGTGCCACTTTCCGACTAGCCCGGTCGCGTAGCCGGCTGCCCGAAGGTGATCGCCCAGGGTATGCTCACCCGGGGGCAGCCCAAGTAACTCAGGACGGGTCGGATAGTTCGCGTGTCCTTTGTTGAGATTCCCCTCATAGCCAAATCGTCGTGGATCGCGTCCGGTAATCAGTCCTGCGCGGGAAGGGGAACAGACAGAGCTTGCGACGTAGGC
Source organism: Verrucomicrobiales bacterium (assembly GCA_022424805.1). Classification (GTDB taxonomy): domain Bacteria; phylum Verrucomicrobiota; class Verrucomicrobiia; order Verrucomicrobiales; family DEV007; genus Arctic95D-9. The sequence goes on along the minus strand of JAKMGR010000292.1, from coordinate 2,784 downwards.
CTGTGAACAGAACACGCCCGAAGCAGCCAGCGAATCGAGGTGAGGAGTTTTTAGGGATTTGCTTCCGGTAAGGCCGAGGTCGCCGTAGCCCATGTCGTCAGCCAGAACGATGAGAAGATTGGGTTTTGCCCCAGCAATTCCGGTGAGTAAAAAAAGGAGAGTGAGAAGCAGGAAAAGAGGTCGATTCATTTCAGGACAGAAGTCTTGTCGGAAATCGCAAACCCGTCAATACCGAGCTTGTTTTCAGGGGGTGTCTGCAGTCCAATCTGTCTTCGCTCGCTTTCATGTCGTTCTGGCACCCTGACAAACCCTTCCGTCCAGTTTCCCGCCCGTTTTTCTACGGATGGTGGATCGTTGTTGTCAGCACGATTGGAATGCTCTTCAGCATCCCCGGGCAGACGATGGGCTTCAGCGTCTTTACCGAGATACTGATGGAAGAACTTGGGCTTTCGCGAGTTGGGCTGAGTGCCGCATATTGCGTAGGGACGGTCGCGAGTGGCGTAACACTGCCGAGGTTGGGAAGTCTCTACGATGAGTGGGGTGGACGAAAGCTGGCCGTCGTTTCGGTTCTCCTGACCGCTGCGGTGCTGGTCTATCTGAGCCTGATTGGAAAATTGTTCCGGCTCGTTTCTTCGGCAATACCTGAAACCATCGCTTCGGTCGTGGCATTTCTGCTGATCGGTATTGGTTTCTACCTGATTAGAATGGCGGCGCAAGGTGCGCTGACCATGACCTGTCGAAACCTGATGGGTGAATGGTTCGACTACCGACGCGGAATCGCGATGTCTTTCAGCGGTCTTTTCGTGTCCTTTGCCTTCTCTGCCGCTCCAACTTTTCTCGACTTTCTGATTACCCGATTCGATCACGATGGCGCCTGGCTCGTTCTTGCCGGGATGTCGGTCTGCATCATGGCTCCGCTGGCTTGGTTTGTGTTTCGCGACACACCCGAGCAGTGTGGCATGGTGATGGATGGAGCGGATTTGAGTGCAAAAAAGGGAGAGGTAAACCCTGACATGCGCATCCATCACCAGTTCACGCGCGAGGAAGCGATCCGAACATTTACCTTCTGGGCTTTTGCACTGTCCTTCGGCTTCTTTTCCTTTTTCTCGACCGCATTTACCTTTCACATTGTGTCGATCGGCGAGGAGTTTGGTTTCCAAAAAGGCGACATCATCGCTCTGTTCATTCCGATGGCGGCGATCAGCGTTGTGGTGAGCCTGTTTTTTGGAGCGATCAATACCCGCACACGTCTTAAGTGGCTTCTGATCGCAATGAATCTGGGTGCCGTAGCCGGCGCAATCGGATTGATGAGGCTCAACACATCTCCAGGAGGATGGGCCTACGTGGTTGGAAATGGGTTTTGCGGAGGCGGGTTCATGGCCTTGTCAGGATTGGTCTGGCCGCGGTTTTTTGGTCGAGAAAGGCTCGGAGCCATTTCGGGCGTGAACATGAGCCTCGTCGTGATTGCGAGTGGGATCGGGCCTCTTCTGTTCGGAATTTCGAAACAGTGGATGGGCGGATACGTTCCTATCCTCCTGATGAGTGCGATTTTGCCGGGTGTATTGGCTATCGCGAGTCTCTGGGCAGACAACCCGCAGAGAAAGCTGTGAGAGCCGGAGATCCTACCACTCGGGAATCATCGGATTGGTCATTTCACCGATGCTCTTGAGACGGAAGCGGTCTTTACCCTTTTTCTTTTCCTTCTTCTCTTTCGGCTGCGGAATCGATAGCATTCCATATTCGTCAGCAATCCCGGCATTAGCCCGCTTGTCAGAATTCAGGCATGAGGAAAAGCCGAGGGCTGCAACGATGGCCATAACAGATGTTGCGATTTTCATGATGCGATCATGGCATCGACAACACTGGGGGCCAAATGGAAAATCGATAGATCCGAGTTACCTTTCGCTCATGAAAGCCAGTAAATTCCTATCGACAATAATCTTACTCGCCCTGACACTTGTCTCATTCAGCGTAGCAAAGGAAGATGACTGGATTCGCATTCTACTTCTTGGGGACAGCACGACCGAAGGCAGCGTGCCGCGTCGGCTCAAACCTGAAGGGCCGCATCTGGAGCAGGTGATTCGCCATCTGCTGCATGCCGATCCAGAGATTTCGCGGTGCAAAGTATACAACGAAGGGGTCAGCGGCGAATACATTCATCGATTGCTCGATAGCGGGCGGTATGACCGTGACGTCGCCACTAAGGAACCGCTGGATTACATTTTTATTCGCTACGGGATCAACGACAAAGCGAAGCGCGAAGGTTTTGAGACGAACTTTCTGGCAGACTTCAAACTGCTCCTGGAAAAGCTGCGACAGGATCATCCGGATGCGTTGTTGATTCCCATGACCGTGATTCCGTTTTCGAACGAAGAGACGAGTCAGAGGATCAATTCGCTGATTCGGAAAGTGGCGGAAGAAGAAAAGCTCGATGTATTCGATATTTACCCGCGCTATGCGGCTGAGTTGGAGAAGGGCCATAACATGCTCAACTACCGTCGTTACCCGCTAGCCAAGATTCCCGAAGTTCACCATGAGTGGTTGAAGCCTCGACTGCAAGGAGATCGCGTCGAGGTAATGGACAACGAGCTCGATGGTCTCTTTGGTCACCTGCCGGGATGGTTTGGAGACCGCCACCCCAATCTCGCTGGCTACAACGTGATCGCTGACGAGACAGCAAAATATCTCACGCCAATTTTGAAAAAGAGGATGGCGAGGCAGTAACGCAGCCCGGCTAGATTCCTTTCACTTCCCGACCCTTGCGGTAGGTGTCGTGAATCATGG
>JAKMGR010000631.1 GCA_022424805.1 Verrucomicrobiales bacterium | reverse complement strand
GAATGAAGAAGAACTGTTTGATGCCGAGTTTCTCGAGCGTCTCAAGGCGCTGGCGCTTCGCCTCCGGAAACGAAAGCAACTTCGGCGAAAAGGAATCCAATCAACTCCCGCGACAGGATTCACGCGTGAGTTCAAAGACTTTCGTCACTACACGGGGAACGAAGACTATCGCGCGATTGATTGGCGTCTCTATGCAAGACTCGATCGACTTTTTGTCAGGCTCTATGAAGAGGTTCAGGAATTTCATGTTCATATCGCGGTCGATACGAGCGGGTCGATGGTCGAACCCTTTCCGGAAAAACGAATCACAGCACTGAAGATCGCTGTGGCCCTCGGTTATATGGGCCTGATCGGAAATCACCGAGTCAGCCTCTACTCGATCGGGGAGGATTCCAGCGAGCCAACGCAGCCTTTGAAGGGGCGGGGGAGTTTGCAGCGCGTCCTTGATTTTGCCCAGGGACTTGAGTTTGGCGGGATGACGAATCTGGAGAGATCGTTCGAGAAATTTGCACCGACGCGCCGTCGTTACGGGATCATTTTTGTGCTATCGGATCTTTATGGTCGTGAAGTTGATGAAGCGCGCGAGGCGATTCGTCATGCCGCGCGTTGGCCGGGTGAGACCCACTTTATTCAAGTGTTCCATCCCAATGAAGAGAAGCCTGACTTCGACGGCGAGATCGAATTGATGGATGTAGAGACGCAGGAGCAGCGGCGCCTCTGGCTTACTCCGCGTGATCGCCAACGTTACGAAGATCGTTTCCATCTGTTCCTCTCAGAAATTGAAGCAACCTGCCGTTCACGCCAGATCGATCATCAGAAGTGGCGGACGGATTATCCCTTTGATGATCTTTTTCTCGATCTGCTTTCCCGCGGATCTGCTCTCGCTTCTGGTGCTTCTTGAGTCACACGAGCATGCAGTTTCTTTTTCCACAGTTTCTCTGGTTGCTGCTTCTCGGGATTATCCCGGTGATGCTCTATCTCTTTCGGCGTAAGTCGAAAAAGGTTCGGGTTTCGACGCTCGTCTTTTTCAAGACTCTTGCGAAGGAACATCAGGAATCAGCCTGGTTGCGGCGACTGAAAAAGATCGTCTCTTTTGTGCTCACGATCCTGATGCTGAGCTTCGCCGTTTTTGTTCTTTCCCGGCTTATCGCAAAGCAGGACGACCCTGATCGCTATCGAACTATTGTGATTTTGTTAGATCGATCCGCTTCGATGGGAGTTGCTGATGAAGAGGGAAACAGCCTACTCGATGCCGGCAAAGATATCCTCCGCGCGCGTCTCGCGAAAGTTCCAGAGGAAGTTGGTGTGGCTTTGATCGCTTACGATGTGCGTCCCGAGGTGCTGCAGCCAAGAACTCTGAATCGGAGGGAGCTGATCTCGCGACTTGAGGGTGTGGATCTTCGTCCGATGGCGGACGATCGCTCGTCCGCGGTGGAGGCGGCGAATCTCATCGCGGGTCTCGAAACTCCTACTGCGATCTGGCATGCGAGCGACCGACCTCTTTTTTCGCTTGGTGAAGAGGGTGAAGATTCCGGCCTGCAACTTCCCGAGGGAATCACGGTCAAGGAACTGACTCTCGCGCAGCCCGAAGTTACCAATGCAGGGATCACTGCTTTCCAGATTCGACCCGTTCCTTTGGAGTATTCCCGCTACGAAGTCTACACGCAGATCGCGCTTAACTCGGATGCAGCAGAGCCGGTCACTTCCCGTCTCGAAGTCAGTTTGGGTGGAGTTCCGAATCAGTTTCGTGAAATCGATCTGGAGCCTGGCGAGCGAGTGGGGATTACTTTCCGACTCGATGGAGTCAGTGAGCAGTTGCTTCACCTCCATTTGAAAACCGAGGGTGACGCCTTTGCGCTTGATGACGATGTAACTGTTTCGCTTCCCGAGTCGCGGCCGATTCTCGCAGCCTGGATTCGAGAGGATGAAAGTGAGGATCCGTATACCCGCTTCGCACTCTCGGCAGTGCAGGAGTCCGGGAGATTCGAGCTGTTGATGGGAGGGCCCGATGCCTGGCCGCTTTCTGAGCAAGTTGACGCGGTGATCTTTGACGGATGGCTACCCGAGGAGTGGCCGGAGGATCTTCCAGCGATCGTTATTAATCCGCCAGGGCCGTCCGGGCCGGTTCTTGCCCGAGCGTTACCGAACCCGATTCCCTACGACGCGGTGCGGGTG
>JAKMGR010000602.1 GCA_022424805.1 Verrucomicrobiales bacterium | reverse complement strand
ATATGGTGGGCCCAAACGATGAACGCGAGAAAGCCAAGAACCATAACGGCGTAAACCATCGTTTTATAACCCCACAAAGGTTTCCGCGTGTTACACGGGATAATTTCCGCGACGATCGCAATCGCTGGCAAAATCAAAACATAAACCTCAGGGTGAGCGAGGAACCAAAACAAGTGCTGATAAAGCAGCGGGCTACCACCACCTGCGGCATCAAAAGCCATTCCGCTGACATTCAGACCGGTCGGAATGTAGAAACTGGTTCCTGCCATGCGGTCCATAAGCTGCATGATCGCAGCCACCTCGAGAGGCGGGAAAGCAAGCAGGAGAAGGAAGCCAGTTACGAGCATCGCCCAGACAAAGAAGGGCAGTCGCATCCACGTCATCCCCTGGCAGCGCAGGTTGATTATAGTACAAATGAAGTTCACCGCACCAAGGAGTGACGAGGTAATCAGGAACACCATTCCCATCAGCCATTGCGTCTGACCTGTCCAAAAAAGGTCTCCGTAATGCAAGTCGGTCGTTGTCGCCAAGGGGGAATAGTTTGTCCACCCTGCTTTCGCCGCACCGGACGGGAGAAAGAAGCTCACGAACATGAGAACTCCACCGAGAAGGAAGAACCAGTAACTCGCCATGTTAAGGCGTGGAAATGCCATATCAACCGCCCCAATCTGCAGCGGCGTCACGTAGTTTCCGAAGGCTCCAAAGGCTAAGGGGACGACCCCCAGGAAGACCATGATAGTACCATGCATGGCACCAAACATATTGTAGAGGTCACCAGTGACCTTTCCGCCATCATCGAGCCAGGCTTGGAACCACGGCCAATCTGCAAGCAATGGAACAGCGCGATCGGGATAGGCAATGCTCCACCGCATCACCATCATCAGGAAAAATCCAAACGCTAGAAAAACAAGCGCGGTGAAACCATATTGGATCCCGATAGTTTTGTGATCGGTTGAGAAAATGTACTTCTTCCAAAAGGGTTCGTAGTGATCGTGGTGATCGTGCTCCTCATGGACCGAATCGGAGGTCTGTTCGGTAACTGTGCTCATAAAAATTTCGACTTGCTGTTAAGACGCTACGACGGAATCAGAAAAAGAGAAACGAAGCAATCGAGAAACTTTCCCCATCGCTCAATTTTCTCCCCCCTCTGGAAGAGGCTCGCCCGTCTGCAGGTCAACCTTGGCTCCAGAAAGATTGTCACCCGCTGGTATGGCAAGAAGTTCAGCCTCCGTGTAAGGAGCGGCCTGCCCACTGAATTGATCCCTGGCAGCCTTGATCATTTCCGCAGTTACAACGCCATCATCGCCTTCCGGAAGCGCTCCGAACTCGCGACGAATGTATGTGATGACTTGAGCAACCTTCTCGTCACTCAGGTTATTCCAAGCGGGCATCAACTGGTTGTAGGATTGGCCGGCCACTTTGAATGGGCCATTAATTCCGTGGAGAAGAATGGCTCCGAGGCGAGTCGTTCCGCCATCAACCCACTCCGATCCAACGAGTGGAGGAAATTGCCCGGCGAGGCCGAGGCCAGAAGCCTGGTGGCAGGCGATACAATTGTTGTAGACCTTTTTCCCGCCCTTCATCCAATCATCGATCCAAGCCACTTCGGCACCTCCACCATCTTCACCACCTAGAGAGGGGCGAGTTTCAGGAACATAATCACTACTGGTGTAAATATTATCGCGGAAGCCATTGCTGGTGCTGAAAAGCTGTCCACCACCCAGAATTAAAATGACGGCACTAATGACGAGAACAGAAATTCCTACAGTTCCTTCGCCTCCGGGATGCAGAGCATTCTCGCGGCGAACAGAATCATGAAGATCAGCAGCACTCACGGTGCCCTGTTCGTAGTCGATATTATTGTTTTCTTCGCTAGCCATTTTGACTGGGGATCACACGTTCGACAGATTATCCTTTCGAGGGAAGAGGTTGGTCCTTTTTCAGCGAAAGCAAATAGTCCACAAGAGCCTCGGCCTTTTTGTTTGGCACGAGCTTGCTGCCATCGGGAGCTTCATCGTAAAGGTGCAGAAAAGCAGGCATCCCGCTGTCGCGGTCAATACTTGTCGGATCGAAGAGATGGCGATGCATCAAATCACGATCAGTAATGCGATGGCCAACATTAGATAGGTCCGGGCCAATTCTCTGGTATCCGAGAGGAGCGATTTCCTCCTGCAAATAGTCACGCGCCTGAGTTTCGCGGGCAAAACCGTCTTCCTCGCGTCCTCCCCACCCCTTGCGCCACATATCAGCACCGGCGTAGGTTGGGCGAATGACCTGGGTGTGGCAGTAAGCGCATCCCTCGGCAGCATATACCTGACGCCCGTAATCACTCGAACCATACTGGTACAGTGCTTTATCTGGGTAGGCCGTGACACCCCCGTCGATGTCCTGTCCTTCAGGATACGGAAGCGCCTCCAAGTTCGACCCCGTAATGAAAGGAACCATAACCAGGAAAATCCATGGCAATGCGAACGCCAGAGAGAGTCCGGCAATCAATTTGGCAAAACGATCAAATTTCATGCAATCACAAAGAAAAAATTAGGACATTCCTGCAGCGGCTTTTGCGCTGGCTGCTTTACCAGGTTCGGTATGAAGAAGGGTCGGGCCCTCCGACTTGCGGCCTTTTCCAATGAACATCTGGTAAAGTTGGCAGAGAAAAAGAAGATTGGAATAACCGATCAAACCCCATGCCGTAGCTCGGCCAACTACGTAGGCAGAAGAATTAACAAAAGAAACGGAAAAGGCACGGTCCCAAACCGCGAGGTCCCCCCCCTGCGCGATTCCTCCCACCAGCATAGTGATGACAAGGGTAATGATTCCGTAGGCACTGAACCAGAAGTGCGTACGAATACGTTCACCTGATGGCCACTCCGAACCTGTAATACGGGGAACGATGAAGTAGATCGCTCCAAAAATTGTCATCGAGAAGAAGCCGTAGAAGGCCAGCGTATCAAGTCCGACCATAAAATGGCTGAACTGAAGGTCCTTTCCGAAAAAGTATGTCGAGCTAGCTGCCGAAAGGATCGCGTAAATGGCCAACATCAACATTCCAAAGACGGTAAATCGAAGTGATGGGCTATACCTCCAAAGCTTGGAGCATCCTTTCAGAGAAATCATCAAATTGACAACCGTCGCGACGATTGCGAGAAGGATAAAGATAGAAGCTGCACCGCTTATTGCTGACATCCATGCGGGGAACGGTCCTCCCATGTAACGGGAAAACCCAGTCCATCCAGCGAGGAAAGCGAGCAGCCAGAAACTGGCATGAGCAAGTGGATAACTGAATATCGGACGCCCCGAGATCTTGGGAATAATGTAGTACGCGACCGCAAGGGAGACTGGAGCCATCCAGAAATAGCTCAGGTTCGAGATAAACCAAGCATTCAGGCCAGCTCCCATAACGGGTGCGGTGCCCTTATTGATAAGGATATTCGCGGTGACGAAAATCCATGGAAACCAAAGAACGGCCCCGACGACAAACATTTCCGAAATGTAGGGAAGCCCCTCTCGACGGGTTCGGAACATGGGAATCACCCACATTACCGTGAGAGCGTATGCAATCGCCAAGATGGGCCAAACCCAGGTAGGGAAATCCAGAAGAGGGATAGACTTTCCAAATCCAAACCAAACGGTGCAAACAGCGAGAGCAACCGCAGCATTCCAGAGATGACCCGTTACAAGAACAGCAACCGTTTGTCGAAGAGGCGTCCGAGTAAGGCGAGCCATAAGCCACAGCATCACTCCAATACCCGCCTGCATCGCCCATCCATAGACGAGCGCGTTCAGATGAGCAGGGAAAAGTCGGCCGTAGCCCATGAACTGGCATTCATCCCACAAACCAGGCACCCGCAGTTTTAGGGAACTGAGAAACCCAAGAATGGTCGCAGCAAGAAGCCATGCCGCAGCGCTGGTGAAGAAAAACATCACCGGGTAACGCGTCGAACGGTCAATCGTTGCGCGCTCCTTAATCTCCTCCGGTGTTGGTTGTGGAACTGTCATAAAAACGTCGGGACCCCTGTTCGGCTAAAGTGGTTACTTCTTTTCCTCCTTAGCAGGTGGAGCATCTTTTGGCTTGGCAGGCTCAGGAGCGGCTTCCTTCTCAGTGTCAGTAGCAGATTGCTCTTTCATCTGCTTCAAAAAAGTCGGAGATCCTGGAACAACAATCGCGGATTCACTCGGGGCAGCGGGCGATTTGG
>JAKMGR010000589.1 GCA_022424805.1 Verrucomicrobiales bacterium | reverse complement strand
ATTTCACGGGGCCTTCGAAACCACCTTCCAACTGCCACTTCCCGGCGATGTAGGTCTGGTATCCCGCATCCTGGAGCGCATTTCCGAAAGTCGTTTCCTTCGGATCGAGAATGCCGAATTTGACGTAGTTCCGATTGTTGTATTTCCCCGTCATGATCTGGACCCGTGACGGAGTGCAAATCGGCTGCGAATGCGCATGAAGAAATCGCATTCCTCCCACAGCGAGTTCATCCAAGTGTGGAGTCGAATACATTTCGCTTCCGTTCGCCCCGATGCACTCATAGCCCAGATCGTCCGCCATAATCATAACGATGTTGGGGCGATCTGCGGAACAAACGGCAGAAATCGCGAGAACGAAAACCGCGAGAGCCTGTGAGAATGTTTTCATCAACAGAATCAAGTGGATGAAAAACCCGCCACGCGGGCAACGGAAAAACGAGGAAAATACTTTCGCTTTTTCTTGACCCTGTTTCACAGGGACGCAGCAGGGTTAGCTCAGCGAGCCCACTCTGTTGTGTTTTGAAATGTCTTTGTCCGTAAACGGGGAATGCCTACCACGCAGGGTTCAGCCCCCACTTGTCGGCAAGAGGCTGGAGTTCGGTGCGCATCGGCCAATGATCTGGCTGAGGCTCACCTTCGTAGCGCGTGCTCGCTCCTTTGAGAGGCATGCAGCCCTCATTGTTTCCAATTTCGCGAATCGTCTCGACCTCTTCCGGCGAAAGCTTCACATCAGGTAGAGCAGCGAACTCCGAAATTTTCTCTTCGACCGGACGAGCGTCGTCTCCAGCTTCCTGGATGAATGTAGGTCCAACCGATTTCACCGGATCCTGGCTGAGATCCCAGATGCAGGCAAGCTGCAGCATGGTGAGGCCGTGCTTTTCTGCAATCGGACGCATTTTCTCCAGCTTTTCACAGCCGTGCTCGATCCATCCCTCTGGGCGGTAAGTGCGGTGATCACCGTCTTTGAAAAAGTGTCCGGGCTTCACGTCGTCATGGAAAATCCCGCCGAAGTCGACAACACGAGCAAGGATGTCGACCTCGAACTCGCTTGCGATCGGAAGCACATAGCGACCGGGCCACGGCTCCATCGGATTGATGATGATCATGGCCGAATCGATCTCGCCGTGAAAATTCTCAATGCAGTAGGCCATGTCGATCGCGAATCCGTTGGCTGGGCCAGGCGCAATTCCCGTGTCACCAGCAAGACCCTTTTCGCGAAGCTTTGCCATCGCTGACCAGACATCCGGGCTGGAGTAGCCAATTGAATCCGGGTTGTGAAGCATCACAATGTCGAAGTGATCAGTTCCGCAGCGCTCGGCACACCTCTTGGTAGACCGCTCGAGATACTCCTCGTAACCGTCAGGACCTCGCAGTTCCGAATTGGTGAAGCGTGCGTAGCCTTTGGCACCCTGGCGCTGACCATCATAGATGTCGTGACCGATCATGGCGACAAGGCAGTAACTGTCACGATCGATCCCTTCGAGCGCTTTACCCAGCAGTTCATCGCCCTGTCCGATTCCATACACATCAGAAGTGAGGAAGGTGCGAACGCCCTCGTCGTAGGCCTGGCGTGCAAGTGCAATCCAGCGATCTTCTTCGAGCCTCTGGCCGAAGTGCATAAAACGTCCACCACTCCAGGATCCGAATGCTGTTTTGGTCAATTTCATGGGTAACCAATCGGGATTTTTCCCCTCTCGTCAAGACACGGGGAGTAGGTGGATTTCGTACAGGAGCCTTTCCCCGAAATTCCCGATTTTAAAACACGGACAGAAATGGCACATTGCCGGATGGCAGGACTTTCCGTCAAAGCAAAGGGACTCGTGTATTCAAACCTCGAGAAATACGCGCGCTCCGGCATGGGCATGGAGAAAGCCTGCGATTCGCTACTGCGACAACCGCGTGTCCGCTCCGCAGAAAAAAAGCTCTACGAAAACATTCTTAGCGGGCTGAAGCAGGGCAAAACTATCGGCGACTCCATCGGGCTCGCCCGAGGCATCGTCTCTCCGCTGGAAGTGGAAGTCGTCTCGGCATCGGAAGAAGGCGGAATGCTCGAAAAAGGATTTGGACATCTCGCCGAGTACTTTCGCCGCATTCACCGGACTCGACAAAAGATCCGGAAAGGACTGACCTATCCCATTGTTCTCGTCCACCTCGCCGTTCCTGTCTCCACGCTTGCCGTCACCGCTTTCAGTGGCCTCACACTCGATGCCAATGCCGAAAAACCGGACTACATGGCTTCCTTTCTCCAGGCGGGAAAGAATATGCTTATCGCCTACGTCGTAATTCTCGGATTGATCATCGGATTCTCCGTTCTCGTGAAATTGGCGCGCCGCTCTGCTGCAGTCGACTCGCTGCTGAATTTGATTCCGCTTTTTGGAAAAGCGCGAAAAGCTGTCGCGCTGGAGCGATTCACGAAGGTGTTTGAGATCTTTCTCCTCGCCGGAAAGAAGATGAGCGATTCCCTCAGCGGTGCTGGCAAAGCATCAGGCAGCGGATCGATTCGCGAAGCGAGTTTCGTCGGGGCCGAGATTGTGGCAGAGGGAGATGAACTTTCCTCCGCGCTATTCTCCGCGCCCCATGCCTTTCCCAGTGACTTTTCGCGAGGGATGGCCTCCGCCGAAGAATCCGGACAGCTCGACCGGGAGCTCGCAGAGTGGTCGCGATTCTATTCCGAAGCCGCCGGTGATGCAATGGACCGCGTCGCGGAATGGGCTCCAAAATTGTTTTACTGGGCGATCCTGCTCTTTGTAGCGGCACTGATTATTCGAGCCGCCTCCGCCTACTTCAACGTGGTGAACAAACTGATTAACGACAGCGTTTTTTAGCGAGAGAGGAGCAAAACTCACCCCCGCCGAATCAAAAACACCACATCGCGATCTTCGGGCGTTGGAAGCACTACTGCCTCTCCTAGTACGGTCACGGTAAATGCCTCGTCGACTTCAGGCCATTCGCCGGTGTCAGGGAAAAAGCGGCGGACGGGAAAGGCCTCGGACTCCTCTGACAAATCGAGGCGGGCTTCTTTCACTCCGGCCGGAACGAAAACAACGTAACAATCTCCCGCCTTCGCGAGACACCAGGGTTTTCCATTTTTCTCCTCCGCGTTACCAACAAGTGCATCGGATGGTTCCATCTCCCAGAACGGAATTTCATTTTCCTGGAAGAATTCCAGGGCAATGCGGCAGGCATCCCACGACTTTTCGCGGCTGCGAAAATCCTCGCAGATCAAATCATTCTGCGGCAGCTGATAGCCGAAGTAGTATTCCACACCGGCGCCACCGGCCATGAGATTGCCCCACAGGGTGTCACGCCGAACATCTTCCCAGTTGTAGGGTTTTGCATTCTTCGATTTTGGGTCCTTAGCCCAACCGTCAAAGCCCTCGTAACCGGGATCAGGAGGAACACCGAGACTGGCGGGCCCCTGCTCATCATTGGCCACGACCCATTGCTTGCCCGATTCTTTCGAGGCTTTGATCCACTTAAGAGTGCGCTGATGGACCTGGTTCCATCCGTTCTGGAGCGAGGCGCCTGTCAGGAAGGATTGGTCACCAACGAGTTTCGGATATACCTTATCCTGCTGGTTCGGATAGGTATGGATGACGATGGGATGATGGTAGGGGTCGAGCTGTCGGATATGCTCCGCCATTTTTCGAATTTCCTCCGGAGACTGCGTATTTTCTTCTCCAATATTCCAGTTCAAAGCGAGATGGTGGGAAAAGCGCGCCACCAATTCGCGAATGTAGAGTTCGCGCTCCAGCCCCAGTTCGCCTCCGTCGAGCGAGGTCGGAATATCTTTGACGGTCACTTCCTTGTGACCATGACGATTGTCGTCCATCTCCGTTTCCTGCATCTTGAAATGAAGATGCAGCCCCTTCGCGGTCGCATGAGAAAACACGATGTTCCACTGATCCAGCTTAGAGCAATCGTAGTGCATCTTCTCGTCTCGATCGACGAAAGGCCAGATGTTGTCTCCGTCGCCTCCCGCATTGTAGGTGAGGAACGAGAAGGCATTCACTCCCTGATCGGAAAGGTAGTTCAGCGCACCGATCAGCGCCTTCCCTTTGCCATCGTGCCACGTAGGATCACCCTGTTTCCAATCTCCGGCATGGGGTTTCCAGGACTTGAGAGGTCCCTTTTTCGGATTGTTTGCCTGGGTTCCATCGAAGTCGGCGTAGGCAAGAAGCGTTTCCGGCGCGTCCGGTCCTGCCTTGAGAAAGCGGGATTTATCCCCCGCGAATTGCAGGTATCGCTCGCCAATGTAGTTGAGGCGCCCACGGGCACGGAAATCGGGAGTCGATTTGTCCGACGGCGCAATGGTAAATGATCCGCTGCTCGAAAATTCGGTCAGCGTCGCGAAACCCTTGCCATCCCGTTTGCTTATTTCAGCTCTCCACTCCCACTTGCCTGGCTTGTCGGGAGAAAGATGGGCACGCCAGCAGTTTCCTTCTTCGGCACCAGTTTCTCCAGCATTCCCATCTGCCGCAAAATAGCCCGGAACAGTATAGGCGGGAAGACCGGTCACGTGTCTAAACTGCACGGAGAAGACGTAGTCAGAGAAAGGATTCGGATTCTTATCCCACTCCTTCGCAAATGGCCCGGAAAGCGTCAGCGTCACTGCGTGCCAGGCCTTCATCTCGCCGGAAACAGCAACGGATCCATCGCCATCTCTGGCCGGTGCAAAGGAAGGAACGGTCAGACAGATCAGCAAGACTACAAATCGCATACCGCCTGTGTAGCGGAATCAGACCTTGCCTGCAAGCAACTCCCCTGCTCCACAAAAAAGCTTTCCATCTTCCTCCGGCTCTTCCGGAAACAACTCCGATCCTGTCAGATACTCTCGACTGATTGAGAGAAATTCGTCGTGGTCACGTGTCCGACGCAGCTTGTCGACGAGTTCACCGCCGGCAACTCCGATGGCGATGTAATTGGCAAATTTCTTCATTCGATTTGCAAGCTGCCCTTTGTCACCAAAGTCTCCCTCGGCAGCAACTTCATCAGTCAACTCTTCCAGGTATTCCCCGACATCACCCAAGGTCGGTTGAAACGGATTCTGGCCCTGCACCGCATCATGAATCTGGGCAAAGAGCCAGGGGTTGCGAATCCCGCCGCGTCCGATCATGAGCCCGGCGGCGCGGGTTCGCTGCAGCATTGCGAGGGCCGTTTTCACAGAAACGATGCTGCCATTTGCGGATACGGGAAATGGCAATGCTTCCACGGCGCGAGCAATGCAATCTACGTGAACAGCGGATTGGTATCGCTCTCGAACAGTTCGCCCATGAATAGCGAGACCGTCGATCGGCAAATCAGCGAATAGAGCGAGTAGATCATCAAACTCGCTTTCTGTTTCAAAACCAACCCGGGTTTTCAGAGTCAACGAGCCACTCACAACAGGACGAAGGGAAAGAGCGATTTCGCGGATCAGTTCGTGATTTTTCAAAAGCGCACCGCCCGCTGCTTTTCCACAAACCTTTGGCGCGGGGCATCCGAGATTCACATCAATGCCCGCACAATCAGATTCCTCCTGGATGAGTTTTGCCGAGCGGACGAGGTGCTTCGGGTCATTTCCAATCATCTGGGCCATGACCGGTTTTGATCCTGACATATCAACAACTGACCTAAGAATCTTCTTCTCCGGACTAGAATCCCGGTGAACCCGGAAATACTCGGTCACATAATAATCAGGTCCACCGCGACGCTCCAGGCACCGCCAAAGCGGCAGAACGGAAACATCCTGCATCGGAGCAAGGGGAAGCCGCGGGGGTATACTCACAACTCAGACCAAACAGGCTACGGTCAATGAGTCAACAGGGTATGGTCAATGACCAGACAAAGCCAGGTGGCGCGTTTCCCTGTATCTTTCCTAGGACGGATCGAACTGCTTTTGCTAGGATGCGTTCGAATGAAACCGATTGTGCAAATTTCCCTCGATCTCACGAATATCGATGAGGCGCTTGAAACGGCAGCTCTCGCCCGGCGAGCCGGTGTAGATTGGCTTGAAGCAGGAACCCCTTTGATCCTTGCCGAAGGGCTTCACGGAGTCAGAGAACTACGTGAAGCATTTCCCGATGTTCCCATTGTCGCTGATCTGAAGACGATGGATGGCGGATACCTCGAAGCAGAGATGATGGCAAAGGCCGGCGCAACTCAGGTCGTCGTAATGGCGCGAGCTCACGAGGAAACCATCAAATGCGTCGTCCAGGCCGGAAAAGATTTTGGTTGTGAGGTGATGGGCGACAACCTCGGTTGTCCTGATATGGTCGATGGCGCGAAGCGACTTGCTGACCTCGGATGCGGCTACGTGATTCACCATATCGGATACGATGAACGGCGCGGAATCGCCGCTGCGGGAAATCGCATGCCGAGTCCCCTCGATCAATTGCGAGAGGTCGTCGACGCAGTCGATGTGCCGGTTCAGGCGGTGGGCGGGTTGAGCCTGGAAGAGGCAATCACTTGTCCTCAGTATGGAGCTCCGCTAGTCGTGCTGGGCGCTCCCCTGACAATCGACGCGGATGCGTTCAAAACAGCTGATGGCGATCTCGAATCTTC